>JAHDCK010000546.1 GCA_020629915.1 Saprospiraceae bacterium | reverse complement strand
CTTTTATACCCGTTCAATAATTGTAGCGGAACCCATTCCGGCTCCAACGCAAAGAGAAATCAAACCCGTATTCAAGTCCCGGCGTTCCATTTCATCCAGAATCGTTCCGATGAGAATAGAACCCGTCGCCCCCACAGGATGACCGAGTGCAATTGCTCCGCCATTGACATTTAATTTATTGGGATCGATTTCGAGGTCGTTTTGAAATTTTAAAACAGCCGAAGCAAAAGCCTCATTCATTTCCCAAAGATCTATATCTTCTTTTTTCATTCCTATAATATCCAACGCCTTTTTCGCTGCACTGATGCTTCCCAAAAACATCAAAGTCGGATCAGAACTAATCGTAGAAGCACTGATGATTTTTGCTCTTGGTTTCAAGCCCAAATTTTTCCCGACCTGCTCACTTCCAATTAAAACAGTCGCTGCTCCATCCACAATCCCGGAGGAATTTCCAGCGGTATGATGATGATAAATTTTTTCAAGGAAGGGAAATTTTTGTTGCGCTACAGCATCGCAACCCAGGGCACCCATCCGGGCAAAGGAAGGAGACAAGGCCGCCAATCCTTCGAGGGTCGTTTCGGGGCGGGGATGTTCGTCTTTTTCGAGAATCATCAATCCGTTAAAATCAGCGACCGGAATCAGAGAATTTTTAAAATAATTATTGGCAACAGCTTCCTGGGTTCTTTGTTGAGATTGTAAGGCAAATTTATCCAACTGCTCTCTTGAATATCCTTCCATCGTAGCAATGAGATCCGCACTCACGCCCTGGGGCAGATAACCAATTTTGATATTGACAGCCGGATCAAAAACCATCGGTCCGCCATCGTTGCCGAGAGGAACCCGGCTCATACTTTCCACGCCGCCCGCTACGATGAGTTGCTCCCAGCCGGAGCGAATTTTTGCGGCACCGAGATTCACGGCATCCAGCCCGGAGGCGCAGAGGCGATTGAGCTGAATACCCGGAATACAGTTGTCCCAGTTGGCGAAGAGCAAGGCTGCTTTGGCGATGTCCCCACCCTGATCCGCCACAGGGGTAACGCATCCGATCAGGACATCATCCACTTGCGATGTATCGAGTTGGTTTCTTTCCTGAAGCGCTTCGAGACAAATGCGCAGTAGATCAACAGGCTTCACTTCGTGTAAGGCTCCGTTCTTTTTGCCTCTTCCTCTTGGGGTGCGGACGGCATCGAAAATGTAGGCTTCCTGCATATTAGTTTACGATAATTTCAGGTGTGAAATTACGGATTTTTACAGGAGGAAGCAATTTATACTTTTTGAGTTGAGAATTATACCCCGGTTAAAATCAAAAAAGGCGATACCATAAAATATCTGCTATCGCCTTTTTCTTTAATTTTAG
>JAHDCK010000209.1 GCA_020629915.1 Saprospiraceae bacterium | reverse complement strand
AAGTTTGTTGTACTTTAAATTTCCACGGCATTCTCCACTGTAATTTTTTCATAAAACTCACCTGCGGCAGTCATCGTTCTATCCATTGTTTCCAAATCGACGCGCACCAGGCCAAAACGATAGGTCGGCCCCAATTGCCATTCAAAATTATCCCAGGTACTCCAATGCGTATATCCATGAACAGGAACGCCCTCTTTAATTAACCCATGAATAATTTTTAAATAATCTTTAATACAATTTATTCGGACGTCGGAGTCATCTGAGCAGATGCCGTTTTCAGTAATCCAGATAGGCTTTTTATATTTTTTATAAAACCATTTAATTACCTTGCCAAATCCCTCAGGATAATAGCCCCACATTTTATCATGAGGCAAGCCCAGGGAAGCCAATTTACCGGGACGATCAATTTCTGTAATCGGGAAAGGATCAAAAAGCACATTGGCATAATAACTCAAACCCCAGTAATCCACTTTTTTAAAAAAGGAATGCGTGTAATTGATAAACCACATTTTGGAAATAAAAGCGGGGAGAATACCAAGGAAATTATGCGCCTTAAAATTGGCCGTGTTTTGAGAAATGCCTACCGGTATATCCGGCATTTGATTTTTTAATTCATCGTATAAAATATCGTGTGCGCGTCCCATATTTTTTAGTGCTCGGCGACATTTAAATATATTTTTTTTGAATGGAGGAAAATCTCCGGTTAAAAAACTACAGATACAATAAACATTCGGTTCGTTAAACGTATTCCAGTTAAACACATAAGATTTAAATACGGGGATGCACTTTTTTGCAAAATCAATAAACGCTTCAATATTTTCTTCTTTTAACCAGGAACCGTTTTTTTCAAACCAAAGCGGGTTGCTAAAATGGTGAAAGACAAACATAATATCCACGCCCTGGTCATTTAAGTTTTGAAAAAACTGCTGGTATTCCTCAACCACTTCCGGCACCAATTCCTGGAAAGGTCCTCGCTGCAGCCGCGACCAATCGACTCCGCACCGGTAGAATGAACCTAGTCTTTTTATATATTTAACATCTTCATCTCTACGCTTTTCGTGGTCAGTTGTTTTATCAAAAACATACCCGTCCTTCGCTTTCACGCCTTTCCATTGATGCTCAAAAGCCGTCTCTACCTGAGCGGCAGCGGTAGAAGTTCCCCAGCGAAATCCCTTAGGAAAATTGAGTTTCATATTCGATTTGATTTAGTGCAATTTTAGTTAAAAATCAGGGGAAATTGAGGAAAATTACCAGAAAATCCTTCCACTCCTCAAAGAAACTGCCGGAATTTTATTCCTAAATAAACGGAAACCAATTAAAAATTCCCGAAATTACAGGTTTAAATTAAACGAGTTTATGAAACAATTTTTGACAAGTGTTTTTTGTTTGTGGGCGTTGTTCCTTTCCGGGCAAAACATTTTTTTTGAACCCGTCATCGAGTTTGCTTTTGCCGATTTTGCGACTCAACCTTTTAGTGCGAGTTTGGCCGACCGATACCAGATGGCGAATGATGACATAACGGAGAAAATTCAGATTGGCGAGTTGGGAATGGGTTCGGGTTTTGCTTATGGTGGAGCCGTAGGATTGCGGATGACTGATTTTTTATTTTTGAAAATGAAAGTAACTTATCAATTAGCAAGTTCGGAAGATTATACTTCAATTTATCAGACAGCAGGAGGAGATGATAGTTATAATTTTAAATATACGACAAAACTATTAAGTATCTCTCCTGCACTCCAATTGCAACCTGCTTTGGAAACTCCAATAAAGCCTTATATGTCGATTGGCTTGATTGCGGGTGTCCCTGAAGTTGAACGGGAATTTTTATTTACAGGAGCCAATGGAGAGACCGAAAGTGAAATCCTCGTTTATGCATCCGGATTTTCCGTTGGATATTCGACCAATTTAGGATTGAGTTTTGAGACTTCTGAAAGTTTTAGTTTCTGGGGGGAGTTTGGATTGAATCACCTTCAGGTAAAACCAAATATATCTCAAGTGTTTGAATATAAAATAAATGGAAATGATGTAACAGATACACTGACGGATCATCAAAAATTTACGGATTACCTGGATGAAGTAGACAGAGTGTATGCACCGGTTGCCGGGGGTGGAGTAGAAGAAGTAATAGATGAAACCATTCCGGCACAGGCTCCAAAGTTTGTCATGGGACTGAGTTCTGTCCGCATCAATGTTGGCGTGAGATATTTTATAGGGAGGAAATAAGTGAAAAATTTTATCCCTCATATTATTCAGGAAAAACTTATACAAAATAAGTATGATGGTGTTTTTAATGCCCATGCCTTATTCGTTGACATTTCAGGTTTTACACCATTGACAGAAGCACTAATGAAAAAGGGCATGGAAGGAGCCGAAATTCTTTTTGGAATCCTGAATGACATTTTTGAACCGATGGTCAATGCCGTTTACCAGCGAGGCGGCTTTATTCCTTATTATACAGGCGATGCCTTTACCGGAATTTTTCCACTTTCCTTGAACGACCGCCCGGAAAATATTTTGACCTGTGCATTTGAAATTCAAAAAATCATATCTGAAAGAAGTGTATTAAAAACAAAATTTGGAACCTTTTACCTGGCAGTAAAAGTTGGGGTTTCTGTTGGTGAAGTAGAATGGGGGATTGTAGGAGAAAAAAACAAATCATTCTTTTTTAAAGGTGAAGTAATAAAGGGATGTGCAGAAGCGGAGATGCAAGCA
This sequence comes from Saprospiraceae bacterium, assembly GCA_020629915.1. Taxonomy (GTDB): domain Bacteria; phylum Bacteroidota; class Bacteroidia; order Chitinophagales; family Saprospiraceae; genus JAHDCK01. The sequence goes on along the minus strand of JAHDCK010000209.1, from coordinate 5,706 downwards.
GAAAAAGGACAGGTGATTATCGATGAAAAAATTAAGGATTCCCTTCCCGCATTGAATCTTGAGGAAATTTCGGATTCTGAATTTTATATTTTAAAAGATTTTATAAATAAGAATGATGTTTATGAAGCGGCTTCTCCTTCTGAATTGGAAGTGGAAGTGGTTCGGCAATTTATCCCTGAGTCTGTAATTGAATTTAAAGCCACTGGAGAATTTAGAAATGTCGTATGTATATTTTTGTCTTTTAAGGATATTCCTGAGAAAGATATATTTGATGAATTTGCAAGTGTTTTGTTAGAAAAATTTAATGACTTGCAAGGATACTTTAAAGAATTTGATTTTGGGGATAAGGGAGCGATGATGCTCGGGTATTTTGGTGCCCCGGTTACCTTTGAAGATAATAAAGAAAGAGCTCTTCGCTTTTTACTGGAAGTAGAATCGTTGCTTAAAAACTCTGAACGATTGTCTTCGGTTCAGTTTCGGGCGGGAGTGACAGAGGGGTTTGTCTATGCTGGTTTCATTGGTGGCCCGGAACGCATACAATATAATTGTATAGGAAGTAAAGTTAATCTTGCTGCCCGGTTGATGATACAAGCTGAATGGGGGCAGGTATTAGTTACAGAACCATTAGCGAATGTTTCAAATTTTAATTTTAAAGATATTGGAGATTTAAAATATAAGGGCGTTGCCGAATTGACTCCAACTTATCTGCTCAAAGGTGAAAAATCTATTGAGGAGCGGTTTTTTGATATGGAAATGTTGGGAAGGAAGGAGGAGTTAAACCAGGCAATAGATTTTTTAAATAAAATTTTTAATAATACTTATTCTGGTGTTTTATCAGTGCTGGGAGATGCAGGAATTGGCAAAAGTCATTTTTCTTATGAGATACAAAAAGCCCTGAAAGCTCATGGTAATATCCAATGGCACTGGTGCCCGGTCAACCAAATGCTCAAACAATCTCTCCAGCCGTTTAAAGCTTTTTTGAATCGGTATTTTAAAATTGATCCCAGAAGAGAAGCAGAGTACAATCAAAGAAATTTTAAAAATAAATATGATTTTCTGCTACAGCGATTGCAGTCTTCAGAGCATCCAAAAGCTGCTGCTCACCTGGCTGAACTTGAACGATCCAAAACCGTTCTTATGGCACAGTCCGGCTGGAAAACTCCTGGTGGACTTTGGGCGCAATTGGATGCGAAAGGGCGTTTTGAAAATACAATTATCGCCATTAAAAATTTATTGTTATCGGAGAGCTTGCTACAACCTTTAATTTTAGAAATTGAAGATATACAAGGATTGGATTCTGATTCTGTTTATTTTTTAAATAAGTTATTGGTTAATGTATCGGATTATCCGATAAGTGTTATCCTGACCTCCCGCTATGCCGATGATGGTGGATATGTTATAGATATTCAAAAAGAAATTATAGGAAATAAAAATATTCCTTTGTTAGAAATCAACCTTCAAAACCTGCCGAAGGAATTGCAAGTGCAAATGGTAGATCATATTATGGGTGCGGCTCCGGGGAAAGACTTGATGGATTTGCTTGGCGAAAAGGCTAACGGGAATCCGTTTTTTATCCAGCAGTTACTCGAATTTTTTAAGGCGCACGATACCCTGCAACTCGTCAATATGAAATGGGTATTAAAAGGAGATAGGATTTCTCAAATGCCAGGCACGATCAATTCCATATTGTCCGCTCGAATTGATCGCCTGGAATCACAGCCCAAGGAAGTGGTGAAAATGGCAGCTGTGATTGGTCGCTCATTTGAGGTAGACGCCCTGAAAAAAGTTTTGGAACGCGATGCTGCTTTTTACTTAGATGAAAATATTGAATATTATTTATCTAAAATTGAAGACGATCAGATTTGGTTTCAAATGAGCGAAAATGAATATTTGTTTAAAAATACGATGTTGCGTGAAGCTGCTTATGAAATGCAATTGAAGGGAAGATTACGAGACCTGCATCAATACACAGGTGAGGCTTTTGAAGAAATTTTTGGAGAGGAATCTTCCAAGTTGCCAGAGTTAGCCTTTCACTTTGAACATTCGGCTCAGGATGGAAAAGCTATTGATTATCTCCATAAAGCAGGGGCCTATCATGTAGATAATTATCAAAACACAGATGCCCTTTCCTGTTATAATCGCTTGCTGAATAAAATAGGCAATGATAAAAAATCTAATAGGATAAAAATTGATGCTTTAATTAAAAAAGGAGACTTATTGCGCTTGCTGGGTAAACCAGAAAAAGGCAAAGCAGATTTTGAACAAGCTCTTGAAATTTCAGAAGAGGAAAAAGATGCTGTCTTTTTGAGTGAAGCCAGAATTCAATTGGGGCGTAGCTGGCGTATGGAAGGGGATTTTGAAAAAGCACTGGAACAAGCAGAATTAGCAAAAGAAATATGTGAAAAAAATAGAATTAAAGAGAAACTCCCCAAAGCAATTGGAGAAATTTCAAATATATTATTTTCCAAGGGTAAATATGATGAAGCATTAGAGTATTTTAATAAACAATACGAACTAAATAAATCTCTGGAAAATGATTTTGGTATTCAGGCAGCGATAGGCAGTATCGGTCAGGTGTATTTGCGAAAAGGAGAATTTGATAAAGCGATTGAATACTTTAATGACCAGGAAAAGCTGGTGCGTAATAATGATGAAAAACGGGCTCTGGCCAATGTCTTGCTTAGCAGAGGTTCTGCTTATTTGGAATTAAAAAAACATGAATATGCAACAAAGGATTATGAAGAAGCTTTGTTGATTTCAAATGAATTGGGTGAAAAGAGCAAAGCCTCCTTTGCCATAGGAAATCTGGGAGTGTTGTTTACGCGTACAGAAGAATACGGAAAGGCCATTGAATATTATAATCAATATTTTAGTATATCAAAAGAAATAGGGGATAAGCGTGGGCAGTACCTCGCATTGGGTAATATTGGAGCAGCTTACCGTATGGACAAGGCGTATGAAAAAGCCATTCCTTTCTACGATCAGGCCATCCATGGCCACACCCAAATTGGATTTAAATTCGCACTTATTTATTGGTATTTTGAAAAAGCAGATGTATTATTTGAACTGGGACGATTAGAAGAATCAGAAAAATCTGTCCGGGTAAGCATTCAACTTGCGGAAGAATTATCCGTAGCGGATCGCAATTTTGAGCGTCGTTTTTTGTTATATAAAATATTGTATAAATTAGAGCGCAGAAAAGAAGGAGATAAAAGATTTGAAGACTTAGTGTCCGGCGAAAAATCTGATGAGAAAATGGCGTTGTGGTATTATGAAAGATGGAATTTTACACAAGATCTTATTCATTTAAAAGAAGCTTTAAAGTTATACGAAAAAAATAGTTTTGATAAAAATAAAATCTTAGAAGAAAAATTTCTAATCCTCCAAAAAGCAAAAAAACAATTATCTTAATTTTGAAAAAAATATAATAATGAAAAACATTTGTATTGCACTGTTTTTGTTTATCACTATTTCTCTTAATGCTAAACAGGTCTACGTTAGTGTAGAAGCTAAAAATATTCAGGAAGCACATATTCAATTTGAGCTAATTGAAAATCCCCTGATGAATGAATTGAGGATCTATCGAATGAACCTGAGAAGTGAAGATATGGCCACTTATGTGCTGCCCGTCACCCGGCCACAAATGGTACTTGTCAAACATGCCAATGCAGAGTTTGAGGTTTTTCTGGAACCCGGAAAAGAACTCACTATGAAGTTTAACAGTGCAGATGTACTCAACTCCATTCGCTTTGAAGGAGAGGGAGGAACGAACAATAAATTCCTTGTGGATTTTCAACGGTATTACGACAGACCACAAAAGAAAAAATATGAAAAAGGTGGATTAGAGACGATTCTCAATAGGGATGTGGCTCTTTATGCTGAGGGTTATGATATCGCTACCTTCTATAATCAACTGACGGAAAATCGCCAAAATCAGGATAAATTTTTGCGGACATTTAATAGCTCTACACCTTTAACTCCAAAATTTAAATCCTTTATTCAAAATCACATTCGGTATAATTACGAAGCTGGAAAACTGGCCTACTTTGTTGTCAATCAAGGTAAAATGCCAGCTTCCGTAGTGCAGCAATATTGGACTAAATATCAGCTTCTGGGTGGAATCGATGTCAATGATTCAAAAGCGATTGACCACCCAGCCTTCCAAAATTTATTAAACGCATTTATTCAATACTTATATGCAGAAAATCCATTCGATGTGGAAGATTTGAGTCCGGTTTATTATAATTTTATTACAAAAAATCTCAAGGGGAAAGCCCAGTCTTTTATGTTGACCAGACTTTTTATTAATATTAAAAAAAATGGAGGCAATTTAAAGTTCGCTCAGAAAAAATTTCCGGCATTCAAACGGGACAATCCTTACCCCGAATATACAACGCTGGTTGAGCAATATTACGGACCGGACATTGTATATGTGCCGGAAGAAGTCGCGCCTGATTTTTCTGCTATTCACGAAAATGGGAAACGGGTTCGTTTGAGTGACTATCAGGGCAAAGTTGTTTACATGAGTTTTTGGGCGAGTTGGTGCAAACCTTGCTTGGCAGGTTTCAAAAAAACTTATGGCGTGCGCAAGCAGTTAAAAGATAAAGGGGTAGTTTTATTAAATATATGTATGGATCGAACCCAAAGCGCCTGGAAAAATACAATGTCCAAAGTTCCTATGCCTGGAGAAAATATATTTGTAGAAAATATGGAAGAAGTGCAAAGATTATACGACATTTCGTCTTTGCCATTATATCATATATTAAATAAGCAGGGGCGTTATACTTACTTGTCTGAAAACGAAAATAGAAATATCATATCTGAATTTGAGGCATTAATTAATGGAAACTAAGCGCAATTCGGCGTTTTTTCAATTTAAACAATTTGCTATTCATCAGGATCGCTGCGCCATGAAAGTGGGGACAGACGGTATCCTGTTGGGTGCTTGGGCGGATTGTCTGCCCGGAGAAAGGGGGCTTGATATTGGGACGGGAACAGGGTTGTTGTCCCTGATGCTGGCTCAAAGAAATCCTGACTTAATTTTGGACGCGTTGGAACTGGATGCTGCTGCCTGCGATCAGGCTAGTGAAAATATTCAGGCTTCTCCCTTTAGAGAACGCATACATGTTTTCCAAAGCAATTTTTTAGATTTTTATAAAGATAAAAAAGAAGGATATGATATCATTATTTGCAATCCACCTTTTTTTAATGGGATGCTTTCCAGAGATAGTTCTCGAAACAAAGCTCGTCAACAATCCACTTTGCCTTTAGAAAATCTTCTCGCCGGAATTTCCCTTTGTTTAAAAATTACAGGCAAAGCCAGTTTGATTTATCCTGCATTGGAAGGGAAGAAGTGTTTGGAAATAGCTGAACAAATGAATTTGTTTTGTATTCAAAAAATCTATGTTTCTCCCTATAAGTATAAACCTGTAAATCGATTGTTATTGACTTTTCAAAAAGAAAAAGGTTTTTGCCAGGAAGGCCATAAATGGATTTATCAGGAGCGAAATGTATATTCTGAATGGTACCAGGAATTGACGTGTGGGTTTTATCTTGCATGAGTTTAACATGGCTGTTTGGAAAGAGTGATTGATCTTTGGAATCCAATCTAAGTATTTTATATTGGAAAATGTAATTATATAATTGGAAGGTCGCCCTAATAAAATTTAGCTAAAACAGGGAGTGCAATCCGTTAAAAACACAAAA
>JAHDCK010000208.1 GCA_020629915.1 Saprospiraceae bacterium | reverse complement strand
AACACACAACTTGTTGATAATCAATTAATTATAAAAATGGCACTTTATTTCCTATTAAAAGGGAAAGCATAAAATCATGTTTAGAATTATTTTTTCTTTTTTACTAATAATGACTTTGACAAACGCATCGGCGCAAATCGTTAGCACGGTGGCCGGCGTTTTGGAAAGCCCCGGAAGTGAGGATGGAAATGCTCTGAGTTCCAGGTTTAATAATCCTCACGGAATTGCTATTGATAACTTTGGAAACGTATATGTTGCGGACAGATATAACCATGTCATTCGCAAGGTTAGTACGGATGGAATCGTCTCTACTCTTGCCGGTGTTGCCGGTGAGGGCGGAGATATGGATGGCTCGGCTTCGCAAGCAAGATTCCTGGAACCCTGGGGGATTTGTGTCGGCACAGACAATTATATTTATATTGCAGATACAAAAAACAATAAAATACGTAAAATTTCAATGGATGGAACGGTCACGACGCTGGCCGGAGATGGAAATTTTGCTTCTAAGGATGGCGTCGGAGAAAATGCCTCCTTTGGTAATCCAACCGGGTTGGAAATGAATGAAGCAGGAGACTTGTTTGTAGCTGACCACCGGACCCATACTATCCGAAAAATTACTCCGGATGGAACAGTCACCACGATGGCAGGCACAGCAGGAATCCCTGGTGATACGGACGGGACCGGAACCGATGCTCAGTTCTGGCGACCCTATGGGTTGACGCTGGATTTGGATGGAAACATTTTAATTGCAGATGAATGGAATCACAAGATTAAAAAAATGACCCCCGGAGGTGTTGTCACCACTCTGGCAGGAACCGGAGAACTCGGACTGCAAAATGGCTCAGCAGAACAAGCCACTTTTAATTACCCCTGGGATGTAACAATTGATAAGCAAGGAAACATATATGTCACAGATGGATATAATTACGTTCTCAGAAAGATAAAAACGGATAATAACATAACCACTTTTGCCGGCACGCCCCTCACTTACGGAGGGGCGAACGGCCCGGCCGCCATTGCCACTTTTAATGGTGCCGCTTCTATTGCCTTTAACGGATATGATGATTGTATATATATTGGAGACGCGTATAACCATCTCATTAGAAAAATCACCGTAGATGAACCGAGTGAAATTCAGTTGGCCTTGTTGAATACAACGCCTCAAATTTGTCAAGATGAAATCGTTGAGATTGAAGTTATTTCTAATATAAACTCAAATTTCATATTAGAAATAAACAGTGAACAATATCAAACATACAATGATAAAATCATCGAACTCAACCATTTGCTTCCCGGCAGTCATACCCTACTCATAAAAACAGAAAACAATGGACAGATTTTATATTCTAATTCTATCAATATAAATATTCTACCTAATCCAACTCCCAATATAGAGGTGGAAGGTTCTTTGATTTTAGAAAAGGGTTCGACCGTAAATTTAATCGCTCAAACAAATAACAATAATACTTATATTTGGTCAAATGGTTCAACATCGGAAAGTATAACCGTAGATGCCCCCGGTACTTATTATATCACTGAAACATCTGTGGAAGGATGCCAGGGCACTTCTGAAAATATTGAAGTGCGGTTATTGGGAGACGAAGCAACGGACTGGTATCTTCCATCGGCCTTCACTCCCAATGGAGATGGGCACAATGATTTCTTTCGTCCCCTGGGAAATATTCCAGCTGAATTTATACTTTTTATTTATAACCAATGGGGAGAAGTCATTTTTCAAACGAATGATCCCGTAGCGGGTTGGGATGGAAAATGCAATGGCAAATACACCCAAAACGGAACCTATACTTTTTTAGTTCAATATAAAAAAGACAACTCCAGGCAAATAACATCCGGACATATCACTTTAATTCGATAAAAGCATGAAAAATTTAATTATAATAATAACTTTGTTTTTGGGATTAAAATTACAAGCACAAGATTTGCATTTTTCCCAATACCAATATACAGCAGCTTACCTCAATCCAGCGCAGACAGCTATGGATATGCAGGGGTCAAAAGTTGGATTACATTACAGAAATCAATGGGCAAAAATTCCCGCAGCTTATCAAAGCACGTTGGCGTTTTATGAAATGCGGTATAAAGATTTTGGTTGGGGTGGAATGATTCACCAAAACGGTGCCGGGGCAGCTTCTCTGAAAACCACCGGAGTTCAATTGACCCTAGGTTATCACAAACGATTATCAGAAAAAGGCAATACGCTGTCTGCCGGTGCCATGCTGGGAATACTTCAAAAGAAATTTGATCCGGCCTTGTTTACCTTTGAAGATCAGTTTGTGGAAGGCAGAGGATTTGAGTCTGCTCTTTCAAACAATGAAAATTTTATGATAACAAATAAAATGATACCTGATCTCGGAGCGGGGATCAATTACACTCATTTTTTAAATAAAAACATATATGCAAATATAGGATTTAGCCTTTCCCATTTCCACCAGCCGATGGAAGGACAGGAGCCTTCTAGTCAACTTCCACTCAAGTGGAACCTGACAGGAAGTACAAATCTTTCCCTAAAAAACAAAATTGAAATCCAACCAAACCTCTTATATCAAAGACAAGCCCAACACCAAATTCTATTGTTGGGGATATCCGCAAAAAAATCAATATCTCCCCTGACAAAACTTGGTGGAGGATTATCCCTTCGGTTGAAGGATGCGGTTATTGCTCATCTGGAAGTACAACAAAAAGACTTTAATTTTATATTTAGTTATGATATGAATACTTCAGGATTGAGGCGAGCGACAAATGGTTCAGGAGCATTTGAACTAGGAATTCAATATCGTTTTAAAATAAAAAAGAAAGAAAAAATTATATTAAAAACACCTATTTTACCCGAACCCGTAATTAAGGATACAGACGGGGATGGCATTGTGGATTCCAGGGATAATTGCCCGAACACCCCTGGATTCACTTGCCTCATGGGTTGCCCGGATTCTGATTCGGACGGTGTAGCAGACAAGGACGACTCCTGCCCTGCCCTCTTTGGACAGGCCAGCAACAACGGCTGTCCCCTCCGCCAAAATGATACGGATCTGGACGGCATCCCGGATGATTTGGACCAATGCGTCTTCCTCAAGGGAAGCAAAGCAATGAATGGCTGCCCGGATTCAGACAAGGACGGATTGTCTGATTTGGAAGATCGTTGTCCCTTCATCAAAGGAGCAATCTCAAATAATGGCTGCCCGGTTATAGCGGCAAACACGCCTGTGACATCAAGTAAAATTATATTAGAATTTGACACAGACAAATCCTTTATTAGAAATTATAATATACAAAAACTAAACAATCTTGTAAAAGAACTCAGGACAAACTCCAGGTATCATTTAATGATCGCCGGATACACGGATGCGGAAGGCGACCCGGTTTATAATTTCCAATTGGGCAAAAAACGAGCGATGGCTGTCATGGATTATCTCGTTCGGCAGGGACTTAGTGCAGAGCAAATGGAAGTCATTTCCTATGGAGAGACACAACCGATAGCAGAAAATAACTCCGAATCCGGCAAGCAAAAAAATCGTCGGGTAAAAATTACTATTATACGATAAAAATAATTATTCATTTGGCAAATCTGAGTCGTTCCTTTTCATGCTTTTGGGGCGGCTCTTTTTTTTATTCGGTTCCGTTTTTTACAATTTTATCCCGTTATTGTATTTTAATTTTGTAAGAAAAAAATGAAATATTGGCTAATTTGGATTTGCTGTTTTCCCCTCACCCTTTTTGCCCAGGCAGAATTTGAAAACATCGCCTCCTGGTACAAAGCGTGGGACGTACTCGAAAAAGAAATGGATGGACAATACAGCAGTGCGACCAAATTGATGGACGAACTCCTCTCCATGACCGATTCTTTACCCAATTATATACTAACAACCGGAGTGGAATTATACACCCGAACCAACCAAATGAAAAAAGCATTCGCACTCCTTGAAAAGGCTATAATCAAAAGTGAAAAAAACTTATGCGAAAAAAAATGGCCTAAAGAGGTTCATCCCTGGCTTCACCAGCATAGCAAATGGAAGGAAATGCAAGTGCTCTGCGAAAAAAGAAAAAATGCTTATCGCCCACCCACTCATCCTCGTTTAAAAGCAGAGCTGGAAGAAATGCTCAAACTGGATCAAATGCACCGAAGCGTGCAGGCAGAAATGCCGAAGGATACTTCCCTGTGGGAACTCGATCAAAAAGTGGTGGATAAAATGAACCTTAAAAGATTGGAGGAAATGATTGACAGCTTCGGTTTTCCTACCCGAAAAATGGCCGGCAAAAAAGGAGCAATGGCCGCGTTTTTAATCATTCAACATGCCAGCCTTGAAACTCAGGAAAAGTATTTCCCCCAAATTGAAGCTCTGGTCAAAGCCGGAGAAATGGAAGCTAGTTCTTTTTGTTTACTTGCAGATCGGATTCGGATTCGTAAAGTAAAAATATCCAAAGATGCGCCTCGTTCAGAATGGCCCACTCAACTTTACGGCACTCAGGCACGCTTCAATTCTGCTACGGGCAGATATGAATTTTATCCCATTGAAAAGGAAGCCGAAGTAGAACAACGACGTTTTGAAATGGGATTGATGCCCCTAAAATGGTATGCTAAAAAATTAAATGTTATGTATCCGCTCAAATAGGGAATTTTTTTCCTTGGCCTTCCCATCCTTCACAAAACCTCTTATCTTTGAAAAGGCAAACTTTTGTGAAAATGATATATCGGGAATACCAACCTCAAAATCCTATATTAAAAAAATATATTGAATATTACAATACCATCACTGGAAATGGCCAGACTCCACATACCTTTACCTCAATTCCTGAAGGAAAGTGTGGGTTGGTTTTTATGCTTCGGGGAAGCGCGTCATACATTCAAAGTAGTTGTATAGAAAAATTTAACCAATCCGTTTTTTGGGGATTATTAGATGCTCCGGTTTTGGTTCAAATGTCTCCCAATATTCAAACCTTTAGTGTGGTCTTCCGGCCAGGGATGGCTGGCTGTTTTGTTCCCCGGTCAATGGAAGACAAAACGGGCAGACCTATTCCTCTTAATTTTATTTATAATAAAAACACAAATTTTATAACAGAGCAGTTGGCAGAAGAAAAAAATTCATATAAAAAAATACAACTACTGGAATCTTTTCTTTTGAATCAATTGAACATTAACAATAATAGAATATTAAAAAGTCTGGAGTTAATTTCCGGCTCGCTACAATTCCAAAGTCTCACAAATATATCTGAACAATTAAATATAAGCAGTCGCAGATTCAGGATGGAATTTCGGGCGCATTGTGGTATTTCGCCAAAGCGATTGATGCGGATTTTGAGGTTTAGAAAAGCACTGTACTCCGTGCCGAATTTCCGGCAAAATCTGACGGCTTTCGCTTTGAATCTTGGCTATTACGATCAAGCTCATTTTTGCAGGGAGTTTAAAATTTTATCCGGCTGCTCTCCAAAGGAATATTTTTATAATGAAAAAAAGAATGAGGAATTTGTAAAGTACAAGCGATTTTGGGAAGAAGGTTCTGCCTAAAACATAACGACAACTACAAAAAAAAGGATGACTTTCACAAGTCATCCTTTTTTATATATTTATAAAACCCATATTCTATCTAAAGAAATCCGGGCATTTCAAATCAGAAAAATAATATAATACAGAAATACCTGCCATAATATACATATCCCGGTTTTGGCTATTTCCGCGCTGCCGACCAGCCTGCCCAATGAAAGCCGGGTCGCCATTAGCATTGATAGAACGATCGGCCAAAAGAACAGATAATTCACTGCGCTGGGCTTCCAGGTCTTCGGGATCAGCATAGGTACCGCTCACGTCATCCAGGTAATCTGTAAATAAATAACGGCTGGTAATTTCAAAATTGATCAACCATTCTGGTCCCGTAGCTATTTTGAATCCACCTCCGTATACGATACCTGCCTGGGTAGAATAATACTCATCTCCCCGAAACTGACCTTCCGTTCCAAGCGGCCTCAAATCATACCACTCTCCATTGTACTCCGTTTTTGGATTGAAGGAAAATACACTCATCCCTAATGATACGTATGGCGAAAATCCACGATCGTATTGTCCAGGAATGAATTCCATAAAGTTAAACTCCCCAGCTATGGTTCCTTCTAAAATGTCCGAGCGAAAACTCAGGTTCCTGGTTCTTTGAAAAACCTCGTCAGAGTCAGAATCATAAGCACTGACCCGACCGTAATTCCCACCTAACTTGAGAGCAAGACGACGGTTTATCGGGAATCTGGCTACTAATCCGCCCGCCAAACCGGAACGCTTGAAGTTGAACTCTGGCTTGAGATCTCCAATATAAGTTGAAGTCCCTATCCAGCCCCCCAGCTCCATTTCCTGGGCATTAAGACCTATTGTGATTGTTAAAATTAAGGCAGCTAATAAATGTTTCACGTTAATATAATTTAGTTTTATTGAAATCGACTGCAAAGGTAGGATTATTTGTTTGTTTTTAGAGGGAAAAAATACATTTACTGTCCTCTGTTTACCATACTATAATCATGCCGATACAGGTCTATTTAACGAACATTTAAGCCTTTTTGATTCATTTTTAACCTAAAATTTTAAAAAAAGGAAGAATTAGTCATTAGAAGAAAAGTCTATCGGAAATGTTATTTTTGCCGGAGTTTTTCCATCAATAGCAAAGATTTCACTTTAGTTATATATGATTGATTTTAATTATAAAATATTGCAGTGTCCGGTTACCAAAGAATCTTTGGAGTTGGTAAAGGATAAAGCCACCATTCAGCGATATTTTACCCATATTAATAAACAAGATATTCAGCTACCGGAACTGGGGTTTATCAATACTTCTCAAACCATTTTTTATCCGGTCATGAAAAACATCATCCTGCTGCTCCCCCACTACGGTTGGTTTTTGGATGAAGCCCTGGCAGAAAAAAATAAAATGACTTTTGACAAGGAGCGCGTGTTTAGATATTATAACGAAATAAAATACTACAAATACGAAGAAAAATCTATATATGAGGATTCTGACAAATGGGTAGACTACCGCCCAGTCTCTAAAGGCTATCTGGAAGCCTCTTTTTCAGGAGCCCGAAAATACTTGAATCAGGGCGGAGAATATTACCTGGATATTGCCTCCGGACCTATTGGCCTGAAAGAATATCTTTCCCTTTCTGATGGATACAACACAAGAATTTGTATAGATATTTCCTTTAATGCACTGTTAGAAGCTCAGCGCAATTTCACTTCTGGAAAAGGCTTATTTATCTGTGGAGACATTACCAATATTCCACTAAAAGATAATATATGTGATGCGGTGTTATCTCAACATACTTTGTATCATGTTCCTGCCGGCGAACAAGCAACTGCGGTGGAAGAAATGTATCGGGTCACTGCCCCCGGAGGACGAATAGGAATTGTATATAACTGGTTTTTCTATTCATGGATGCACAATATCTTTTTATTTCCCGTTCAACTCTACCGGGTGCTTCGTCACTTTGCCGGAAAAATGTATGTGCGTTTATTTAATAAAAAGCCGAGATTGTATTATTTTGTCCATCCTCCAGGTTGGTTTAAGCGATTTTCTTTTTATAAAACTACGAAATTCTACGTTTGGCGATCTGCTAATAAACAATTTTTAAGTGTGTGGATTCACGAATGGCTGGGCGGAAAACAACTTTTGAATTTTATAAAAAAAATGGAAACCCGCCACCCGGAGTTTATGGGAAAATTTGGAGAATATCCTATTATCGTCATTGATAAAACTAAATAACATGAATATCAAATATCTATCTTTAATTTGCTTCCTTCTTGGAAGTTCCGTACTTTTTTTTACATCCTGTGAGAGTGATGACCCGGATAATGACAACGAACTGGAAGCCACCTGGGATGTCGTTTCCTTTACCAAAGATGAAATCGAAGAAATGGGTTCTTCCTATGAAATGCTCACGATTGAATTCAGAACCTATGACGAAACAGATGGCGTTGGTACGATGGTTTGGGTAGAAGATGTTCCGGTCTTTGGCAGCCAAACCTCCACGGGAACTTATGAATTGGGTCCTGGCTCCAGTGATATGACTATTTTTATCAATGGAACCACCGCCAACCTAAATTATTCCTTTTCCGGGACTAACCTCACCCTGCGTGGAACCTCAGATGATGGGGATGATTGGGATATTGAAGCTATTCGTTTATAGAATTCACTGCCCGCGGCATAGTTATTGTGCCTTTATTTCGGATTAAGCAAGTAAGCCGATAGTCAATTTAAACCGCATAAAAAGCCTGCTGGTGGATTGTGTCCCACCTGACATTAACAGGGCAGGATGATTTATTATATTCCTCGATTATTTTTGATTAAGTAACTGGACATAATAATGTTCAATTTAATTTGAAATGAGTTTTTGATTTATTCAAGGCAAAAAACATGAGCAAGTGCCAACTTGCGAACCGTTTACGGGCGGGTAAGCACGCAGGGCGTCGGCGAG
>JAHDCK010000207.1 GCA_020629915.1 Saprospiraceae bacterium | reverse complement strand
GGAATCAATTTTCTATGTTTAGACGAGATTTCTCTCTTCGTTCGAAATGACAACTCTTTTTTTTTGTTTTTCAAAAAATAACCGACGAAAATAAAGCCTGCTTGTTGCTGGTGTCAGGTGGGACACCTGACGATGAATGTCAAAGGCTTTGCCTGACACGAAAACGTTTTTCCCGTCAGGTGTCCCACCTGACGGTTACAGGGCACTAAAGTTCGCCGCACATTTATCTATAACAATCCAACATCAAATTTTTATCTATTTGTCTCACGATATGCTCTAAAATTTCATCAAAAGAAGCAACATTATTCAATCGTTCCCAGCGCATTTTTTCTCTGGCACAGCTTTGCGTTGGCGCAAATTTTACCCGGAGCCATTTGTTTCCTTTGTCATAAACTGCCGTCAGGGTTTTTATTTTTCCGTTTTGATCTTTCATTTTAATTTCAAAATAACAGGTAATAATCAGATTCCGAATTTGAAGATCGAAAGTATGTGTCGTGTTATTTTTTTTATAAAAATTTAATTGATATAATTTTAAAACTTCATTTTTGCTGGAAACAAAATCAAAGGAAAAGGGAAGAGGGCGTTCGGGATAATTAACCGATTCTTCAAGAATACCGGAATGGCTTTGCACCAAAAACTGATCCGGCAAAACCTGTGCATTCAATTTTATTATAAAAATAAAAAATATAAATAAAACTCCTTTTCTCATGATTATTTTTTAAAGTCCGGCAGTTGTCTATCCCTGCGCAAATCAATTTCATCCAGTATCTTTTTAGCCACACACTCGCCCTGCTCAAAACCTGCATCTATAGAAAATTTATAATGAATTCCACCATATAATCTCGACATTCCAGCCTCAAAAGCCGCTTGTTTAAAATTTTTAATCTCCCGAACCGGCAAGCCAATCTTTACATGCGTGCTGTCCATCAGGCTGTAATTGTCTCCAAAGAGCTGAGTCAACGTTTCCGCAGCTACCGTCGAAACCACCGCATGAGCAGAAGTAAATTCGGGGAAGGGTGGCGTTTCCACTAATGGCTCCCAACCCTCGCCATTCACAACATAATCACGAATATATGTTTTTGGGCGAAGTAAATTCACTTCGTACTTGCTGTACCAGGAAGCAAAAAACGCATCCGCTATTCCAATTCCAACCAAAGCATACATCACCGCGGCTTCCTCCAGGTTCAAATTTGATTTTCGAGCGACGGCATTCATGATCGAAGTCCAGTGACCGGGCGGGGTAGAAGTTTCTCCCGGATCATCCGCCCAGTGAAACGCAATGTCCCGTTCTTCTTCTGTCAATTCCCGATCGTATTTTAGAACTTCTTCAACACTTTTATAAAATTCAGAATTTTCATCCTTGCTAAAATCAACCGGCAATTCGATATGACATTGAGCAGGATTTTTTAAAACAAAAGTGCGGAGCGATGACCAAAACGGCTCGCAGGCATCCACGTTTTTATCCGTGGGTTCCCAGTAGGCAGGTTGGGCATTTCTGGATGGAATGGCATAAAATTCATCAAAGCGGGTTCCGTCAAAATTATCTTCCTTCATCCATTTAATAAGTGCTTTAGATAATATTTTTCCATGTTGTATAGAGCGGTCATAAACTTCGGGTTTTAGTTTTTCTTTTCTGTCTTTGAGCTGTCGCTCCCGCAACTGGTGAAACCGCTTTTCATCCGTATGAACAAATCTCGAAAATACTTCATCAATGACGAGATAAAGGGAATTGACTAAGACAGTCGGCCAGTCATATTCTAAGTTGGGATCGGGTTGGGGTAGCGATTGGAGGTCTTTGATTTGACCGGAAAGCGATTGATAGTCCGGCATACCAGGAACGACAGATTCATAAACAGCTACACCGAGATAAGCGTAAACTCTCGAAGCAACCGGTGGTTTTATTCTTTCATAAGCCACAATATCATATACCAATTCCCACCATTCAATCACCAGATCAGGAGAAAAAGAATCGGTTTTGGGCGAAACGGTATTAGAGGGCTGGTTATTTTTACAGGAATAAAATGACAGACAAAGAAGCCCCAATAAAAAGAAAAAGCTGCTTTGTTTTGTCCTCAGGATATGGAATATTAACTTGTTGATTATAATGCTGATTTTGTTAAAAAAATGCTTTGGGTGAAGATAAGGATTCCCTGTAATTTTAGTAAAATATGATTTTTAGAATGCACAATAAAATGATTTTCTTTCTCCTTCTGGGTGGGTTTTGTGGCATTCTATCTTGTAAAACAAATGAACCCAAAGCAGAAATTTTTGATCCGATGGCTTGGGTAGAAACATTGGAAGTGGAAGAAGGAACAGCGGGAATGACCAAAGTTTTAGATACGATACACCAGTATTTTACAAGCAATAATCTTACCCTGTTATCTATGCGGGTTCCTTCAAAACAGAAGGTAAGAAAACCAGGTTATATGGAATTGTATAACGGGGAAACGAAAAAAGCTATTGCCATTTTTGAAAAGGCCATGGAAAAAAAATCGGCGCTCCCCGCAGATCAGTTACAACAATTGCTGCATATTTTAGGAATTGCTTATTTTAGATTGGGGGAGCAGGAAAACTGCATTCACAACCACCACCCGGAATCTTGTATCCTTCCAATTCGCAAGAGCGGGCAACACCAAATTCAAGAGGGATCATTAAAAGCCATTGAAATTTACAAGGAGTTATTAGAAAAATTCCCCGAAGATCAAACTGCCAAATATCTCCTGAATCTGGCTTATATGACCTTGGGGAAATATCCGGAGGAGGTTCCTGACAATTTTAGGGTTCCGCTGACTTATTCTACTAAAAATAATACGACAAAATCATTTATAAATATTGCTTCCAAGACAGGCGTCGATGTTCGGAGTTTGTGTGGTGGAGCAATTTTGGAGGATTTTAATAATGATGGAAATTTAGATATGGTTGTTTCGGGTTGGTCATTGCAGGAACAAATTCAGCTTTTTATCAGTAATGGAAAAGATGGTTTTGACAATAAAACAGCAGAAGCTAATTTGAGCGGATTGACGGGTGGGCTGAATATGATTTGTGCGGATTATAATAATGATGGATTCAAAGACATTTTTGTCCTGCGGGGTGCCTGGCGCAGAATGTATGGAAAAATTCCTAATTCATTACTCAAAAATAACGGCGATGGAACTTTTACCGATGTGACAAAGGCTGCAGGTGTGTTAGATTTTGCTCCGACTCAAACGGCGGTGTTTGCAGATTTTGATAATGATGGCTGGTTGGATTTATTTATTGGAAATGAATCAAAAACCGATAGTAATTTTCCTTGCGTTTTTTATAAAAATAATAAAAATGGGACTTTTTCCAATGTGTCTGATGAAATGGGTTTAAATATTTCCGGATTTGTCAAGGGTGTCGCAGCCGGGGATTTCAATAATGACGGTTGGATGGATTTATATATTTCCCGACTTAGAAATGGTAATTTATTATATAAAAATAATGATGGAATAAAATTTGAAGAAGTCACTCAGTCCGCAGGAGTGACCAAGCCAGATGACAGTTTTCCCTGTTGGTTTTGGGATTATAATAATGATGGTTGGTTGGATCTTTGTGTGGCCGGATATACTTTACGACAGGGAAGAATGTCTAAAGATATTTTAAGTTATTATTCAGAAAAATCATCCAATATTTCTAATCCGGTTTTTTATAAAAATAATGGAGATGGAACTTTCTCTGACGAAACAGAAAAGTTGGACATGCAAATTCCCATTCACACGATGGGTGCCAATTTTGGAGACATCGACAATGATGGTTTCCCGGATGCTTACTTCGGGACAGGCGAACCTGATTTCCGTTCTATCATTCCCAATCGCCTGTTTTTAAATATAACCGGAGAAAAATTTGAAGACATCACAACGGAAGCAGGTGTCGGACATATTCAAAAAGGACATGGCATTGCTTTTGGCGATATTGACAACGATGGCGATCAGGATATCCTGGCTGAAATGGGCGGAGCAGCAGATGGAGATATATTTCAAAATGCGCTTTTTGAAAACCCAAACGATGATAATAACTGGATACATATTATATTAGAAGGTAAAATATCTAACCGGGATGGGATTGGTGCCCGAATAAAAATTCTGCGGGCTGGGGAGGCGATGCCCATTTATAAAATGGTATCCGCAGGAGGAAGTTTTGGCTCTAATTCTATGCAACAGGAAATTGGATTAGGGAAAGCAACTCAAATTAAAACCCTGGAAATCTTTTGGCCCTCGAGCAATACAAAACAAATTTTTAACAATATTAAAATTAATCAACGAATAAAAATCACAGAAGGGGAGGAGTCGTTTTCCGTTCAGCCTTTGTCGCCTATTACTTTTAAATCCGCTACCAAAAAACCATGCCATTAGATGAGAATATTTTTATTATATTCGTTGCTTTTAATATTATTTTTTTCTTCCTGTAAGCAAGAAGAAAAAAACCCTAAGCCATTTGTTCGGCATGCCCCGCTTCATCCTGTTTTGCCTTATGAGCAACCGGATATTTCCACAGGGAAAATGTTTGATATACTTTCCGGGGAGGCTACGGGTTTAAATTTTAGCAATGATTTAAAATTATCTTACAAACATAATTTTTTTGAATTTATAAATCTTTTTATTGGCTCTGGATTAGCAATTGGAGATTTTAATAATGATAAATTACCGGATGTTTTCTTTTCCGGATGCATGGTCCGGGATAAAATTTTTCTAAATAAAGGCAATTTTAAATTTGAAGATATTACAACCACTGCACTGCCACAAGAAGCGGAAAGTATTAGTTTGGGAGTCACGGTCATTGACATAAACCAGGATGGTTATGATGATATTTACGTTTGCCGAACCTTTTACCCCGAAGCTCCTGAAAAAAGAAGGAATAAATTATATATTAATAATAAAGACAATACTTTTTCAGAACAAGCAGAAGCCTATGGCCTGGCCGATACCAGTTTTTCCGTTCATGCTTCTTTTTTTGATTATGACAACGACGGCGATTTGGATATGTATCTCCTGAATCATCCCAATGACTGGAATGACAGAAACAAACTGAACAATTATGAAAAAATTGCAGAGGGAAGCAATCACACGGATCGATTATATCGCAATAATAATGATGGAACTTTTTCGGATGTTTCACAAGAAGCCGGAATAAATAATCATGGGTTTGGGCTAAGTGTGACCACGGCAGATTTTAACAATGATGGCTGGACCGATATTTTTGTTTGTAATGATTGGGCGATGCACGATCATTTGTATATAAATAATAAAGATGGAACTTTTACAGATAAGAGCAAAGAGCAATTTTCAAAATTAAGTTATTCCTCAATGGGATCGGATGCGGCTGATTTTAATAATGACGGTCATTTGGATATTTACAGTGTGGAAATGGACTACAATGATATGCTATTGCACAAGGCTTATGTCCATTCTAATCCTCCGCTCTCCTGGATAAGAAACATTGAAAAAAGTGGTTATCAAACGCAATATTATCACAATGCTCTTCATCTCAATTCTGGCAAAGAATCTTTCTCCGAAATTGCTTTTGCCTCCAATGTAGGTTCTTCAGATTGGAGTTGGGCCTGTTTTTTTGCGGATTTTGACAGCGATGGCTGGGAGGATATTTTTGTAACGAATGGCAATTATCGCCAGGCCAATAAGGATGAAAGGGCAGTATTAAATACATTGAAAGATGCCTTGAGGCGCAAGGACAGCCTTTTGTATGAGCAGGCTCTAATTCACTTTGATACGGTTCATTCCAAATCTGCCAATCCATTTTATAGAAATAATAGCAATTTGACTTTTAGTGATATGACTTCAGAGTGGGGAAGTAATTACCGAACGATTTCCAATGGGGCGGCCTTCGCTGATTTTGATCGGGACGGGGATTTGGATGTTGTGGTGAGCAATGTCAATGAAGCAGCTTTAATTTATAAAAATAACAACAATAAGAATAATTCTATTTTAATAGAATTACAGGGAGATAAAAATAATCTCAGTGGAATGGGTTCTAAAATACTGGCTATCTCAAATGGGAAAAAACAATTTCGACAAATGATTTCTACCAGAGGTTCACAGTCGTCCTCAGAAAAAATCATTCACTTTGGACTTGGCAAGGCCCCACAAATTGATACGCTTTTTATAGAATGGTATAATGGCAAAACACAATTGTTAAAAAATATAAAACCCAATCAAAGGTTAATATTAAATATAAAAAAAGCAAATAATTCTACCGCTAAAATAATTGATTTCATTAAAAAATCTAAACCGATTTTTAAACAAAACAATGATTTTTTAAATATAAAAACATTCGCACATAAAGAAAATGACTACGACGATCTGCTAAAAGAAAAACTCTTACCCCGGATGCTCAGTCGCAACGGGCCAGGCATTGCCGTAGGAGATATCAATGGGGATGGACTGGAAGATTTCATCTTGGGTTCGGCTTCTAAATCGGCTCCGGTTATGTTTGTTCAATATCCTGATGGAGAATTTAATGCCGTTGCTTCCAAAGTTTTAGAAGGAGATGCCAGAGCAGAAGATATGGGATTATTACTAATAGATATTGACAATGACGGGGATCAGGATTTATATGTGGCTAGTGGTGGAAGTGAATATAAAACTGGTAATGAATGGCTAAAAGATCGCTTGTATTTAAATGAAAATAACCAAGATTTTATCAGGGCGGAAAACTGGCTTCCAAATATTGCAACCAGTAGTTCCTGCGTCGTAGCTGCGGATTTTAATAATGATAAAAAAATAGATTTATTCGTAGGAGGGAGGTTAAACCCTGGTGCTTATCCAGAGGGCGGACAATCCGTTTTATTAAAAAATGCAGGCACTCATTTTGAAGAAGTAACCGAATCCCTGGCTCCCGCATTAAAAAATATCGGCATGGTCAACGGAGCCATTTGGTCGGATTATGATAATGATGGCGATCCGGATTTATTGGTGGTAGGAGAGTGGATGCCTCTTTGTATTTTCCGGAATAATAATGGAAAATTTAATAAAATAAAATCAGATGTATTAGAAAAAAATGCTGGTTGGTGGAATGGCATTACCCGCCTGGATTTTGATGCGGATGGTGATATGGATTACCTGCTCACCAATCATGGGGAGAATACGCGCAATCGTCCGGAGGATAATAAACCTTATCATTTATACTATGGCGACTTTGATGGCGACTCGGATATTGATCCCGTGATTAGTTGTTTTGCTTCGAATACGGAATATCCACTGGCACATCTGGAAGAGCTGGCCGGAAGTATTTCTTATGTAGGAAAAAATTATAAATCTTTTACAAAATTTGGTATGGCTCCTTTAGCAGAAATATTAGGAGAAGGAACTATGAGTAAGGCACAAAAATTAACGGCACATACTTTTTCAAATATGCTGGTAGAGAACAGGGGCGAAGGCAATTTTACTTTTCATCCCTTACCTCAGTTGGCACAGTTGTCTACTTTGTTTGGCGTAGTGGCCCAGGATTTTGACGGAGATGGTTGGATAGATATTTTAGCACAAGGGAATTTTTATGAGAGCAGCGTTTTGTTTGAAAAACAGGATGCCTGCAAGGGACTTTTTCTCAAGGGAAATGGCACGCCCAATTTTAAAACCATTCCGGCCGCCCAAAGTGGTTTTTATCAACCGGGAGAGGGTAGGGCTTTGGCCACTATTCACATTGGCGATCAAATAAAAATTATAGCCGCTTTAAATAATGATAATTTAAAATTATATGATATAATAAATTCAAATTATAAAATAAAAGGAATCGATCCTGCAATTACAAATATTACCATCGACACTAAGCAGGGTAAAAAAATAAAATATGAATTTTATCCGGGAAATGGTTATTTGAGCCAGCAGGGCAGAGGAATTATGATTCCAAAATAAATTAATAGGAACTGGTGTAAGTTTTACCTATGCCAGTCATCTTGCTTTTATTTCCACCTCCGGACTTTTTTTGCTCAACTTCCCCTAACCTCTAAAGGGGAATGTCATTGACATAAGCAAAAAAGGTGCAGCGCACCGACCCCATTTGTAGAAAAAGAGGTTAGTAAAAATTCCATAGGGGCGTAGCCTCGTCCCCATAAAATCCCCCGTAAAATATGGAACCGGGGCGCTGCCCCTCAAAAATCCTTATTTCAATGACATTGCCCTAAATGGGTGCGGGCAGGCATTTTCGGTTGTTTATTATTTAGTCTTCAACTCCGTCGTGCAAGGAAGGCTAATTGAGTTTAAGAAATTAACCGACGAAAATAATACCAAACCAATAAACATAAAACATATATGATTTGTCATCTCGAACGAAGTGCTACCCATCCTCTTCGAGGTTCTTTCACTTGAAAGTCCTCTGGGACTTTCACCCTTCGGGATCGTTCAGTCATGTCTAAACGCAAAGGATGGCCCCTACGTTTTACTTCTGGGATTTCCTAGGAATCAGATTTCCATTTTTAGACGAGATTCCTCACTTCGTTCGGAATGACAACTCTATTTTTTTGTTTTTCAAAAATTCGGCGGTTAATTATTTAATCTCATTAAGTTTGTTGTACAAAAAAAGAC
>JAHDCK010000206.1 GCA_020629915.1 Saprospiraceae bacterium | reverse complement strand
GGAAATAGTAATTTGCAGCATGGAAATGAAAGTAATAAAAGAAAATAGTTTAAAAATTACACCCGCTCAATTTGCTGCATTAGAAGTGATTTGTGATGCTTTAATTCCTTCCTTTGAGGTGGATGAAGATAAATATGGATATTGGAAGAGGAAGGCTTCAGATTTAAATGTGGCGGAGGGCATCCTGCAAATTATTCCGGCATTGCCCATAGAGAAGCAGGAAGATTTTAAAGACCTGTTAAGCCTGCTAAACAGTTCTTCTCTGGGACTAAGTTGGTTAGGCCCAATGAAAAAAGTCGTTGATCTCAATCCGGAACAAAGAGAAAGACTTTTGAAAAGCTGGTCAGAAAGTTCTGTCCCAATGTTGCGAAACGGATTTAATACATTAAAAAAAATGACAGCCTTTTTGTATTACGGACAAGCAGCGGATGGATGGGAAAATCCGAACTGGAAAAGTATTGGCTTTGATGGCCCCGTAAAAATTAAACGCCCAACGAAGACTAAAATCAAACCACTTGTTTTCAGAGAAAATGATAGTCTGGCCTGTGATGTGGTTGTCGTTGGAAGCGGAGCAGGAGGAGGTGTTGTTGCAGCCGAATTGGCTGGTCGGGGACTGGAAGTTATTATCGTAGAGAAAGGATCTTTTGTTCCGGAGGAAAAAATGAATATGGAAGAAGTAAATATGATGGGGCAGCTCTACGATCGAAAAAGTGCAATGACCAATCAGGATGGCTCTATGTCAGTATTGGCTGGAAGCTGTGTGGGAGGAGGTACTACCGTCAATTGGTCGGCTTCTTTTCGCACGCCGGATTATATTTTGGAAGAGTGGTCAAGGGATCACGGGAATGCTCATTTTGAGGATAAAACATATAAGAAAGGTTTTGATTTTATTGAAAAGCGATTAGGGATACATGAAGATATTAAGCATAATTATCAAAACGATGTAATATTTCGAGGGGCAGAAGCATTAAAATATCACAGTGATTCCATCCCTCAAAATGTAAAGAATCTGAAGCGGTCATCTGAGGCTGTATGGAAGGCGCAAGGCTTCACCGGACTCGGAGATGCTACGGGTTCCAAGCAGGGAACAATGCGGACTTTTTTAGATGATGCGGTAAAGCAAGGAGCGAAAATAATTGCTGATGCAGAAGTAGAAAAAGTGGTGGTTATCCGGGGAGAAGCCAAGGGAATAATTGCCTGGCAGGAGGATAAAAATACCGGGAAGAAAAATCGTTTGGTAATCAGTGCAGACAAGGTTGTAGTATGTGGAGGAGCTATTCATACACCAGCAATTCTTGAGCGGAGTGGCCTGGAACATCCGCATATCGGACATCATTTATACCTGCATCCGGTCAATGCCGTTTCGGCTTTATATAAAGAAAAAGTAAATCCGTGGTACGGGCCTGCGATGACTGCGGTAAGTGATGAATATGCTCGATTGGATGGAAATTTTGGATATAAAATAGAGACACCTCCGGCTCATCCCGGGTTTTTAGCATCGGCTTCTCCCTGGCTTTCCGGGCGGCAGTTTAAGGAGGATATGTTGGGTGCCGCCCACCTGTCTACCTTGTTAGTTTTGACCCGCGATAAGCATGGAGGTAAGGTGACCCTCAACAAAGAAAACCGGCCGCTGGTGCATTACCGACTTAATAAATACGACCGCAATCACTTGCTGCATGGCTTGAAAGAATGTGTCAAAATTCACGCTGCTGCTGGTGCAGAATCCATTAGAATTTTGCATAATGAAATGGAAGTTTTTGATCCAAAAAATATGGATTTAGAAAAATTTCTATCTGTAATTTCCAGAAAAAGCTGGTCGCCAAATCGCTTTACCTTATATAGTGCACATCAAATGGGGACTTGCAGAATGGGCGGAAATGCCAGAGAATATCCCTTATTGCCTACGGGCGAAACACGGGAAGTTCGCAATCTTTTTGTAGCAGATGCCAGTGCATTTCCCAAGTGCAGCGGAGTGAATCCCATGCTGTCAGTGCAGGCTTTGGCTTATTATATTAGCCAAAATATATGATTTGAAATCATGTGATTTATTTGTTTTTGTTAGAATTTATTTATAAGATAATTATTGTTTTATTAATAAATATTTGTGTTTGTATTATCGATGAAAGTTATGGGTGAAAATTTTATTTAAAGGAAGGAAAATACTATATTTAAATTCAATTTATTTTTTATAAAATATAATAATATAGATTTTAATAGAATATAAAGGGTGAAAAGAGATAGGTTGTTGGTTGTGAAAATGGCTTGTTATTTTTGTTTGAATTCAATAAAATTGTATATTAAAGTTAGATCTTTCGTAACAGCAGATAATTCTTTAGGAATTTTTTATTTTAAATATAATAAAATATTGTAAATATATTTATTGTATTTTTTTAAAATAAATTTAAAGCGCTCTAAATTCCTTTTAAAGATAAATGTATTCGACTTCTATTTATGTCAATTTTTATTATTTTTACAAATAATTGCTGATTCATCCGTACAATTTCTGCCGGGTTGCTGATATACTTGTCTGCCATTTCTGATATATGAATTAATCCACTTTCTTTTATTCCCAAATCTACAAAAGCTCCAAAATTTGTGATGTTATTTACAATGCCGGGAACAATCATCCCCTCCCTTAAATCTTCCAGATTTGTTATTCCCTCTGCAAAGGAAAATGCCGTTGCTTTTCCTCTGGGATCCAACCCTGGTTTTTCCAACTCCTTCATAATATCATTTAGGGTAAGCTGTCCCACTTCCTCAGAAATATAATTTTTAAGTATGATTTTTTTCCTTTTTTCAGGAATTTGAACCAGTTGTTTGACTTCTGATTGTATGTCCTTGGCCATTTGTTTTACGAGTGCATATCGCTCCGGATGAACCGCCGTATTATCCAATACATTTTTTCCATTCGGAATCCTTAAAAAACCCGCACATTGCTCAAAAGAACGAGAACCCATCCGAGCCACTTTTTTTAATTCACTTCTGGAGGAGAAAGCACCATTTTCTGCTCGGTATTGAACGATATTTTGAGCCAGGGAAGGTCCCAGTCCCGAGATATATGTCAGCAAATGTTTGCTGGCGGTATTTAAATTGACTCCAACAGAATTGACACAGGATTCAATAACCGCATCGAGTTGTTCTTTCAACAAATTTTGACTCACATCGTGCTGATATTGACCCACACCAATGGACTTCGGATCAATTTTTATCAATTCTGCCAAAGGATCAAGCAATCTACGTCCAATAGAAACAGCTCCCCGGACAGTTACATCCTTGTCGGGAAACTCTTCTCGAGCCAACGCTGAGGCAGAATAAACAGAAGCCCCCTGTTCACTAATCACAAATATGTCTGGCGGATTTTTAAAATCAATCCCCTTGACAAAAGACTCTGTTTCCCGACTTGCCGTCCCGTTTCCGATTGCAATGGCTTCTATATTATAATGTAACACCAGATTTTGCAAAGTCTCTCTGGCAGATTCGATTTTGTTTTGAGGAGGATGCGGATAAATGGTGGTGTGATTCAATAATTGTCCTGTAGCATCCAGGCAAACGATTTTGCAGCCTGTTCTGTAGGCTGGATCAATAGCGAGAACCGGCTTAGGGCCAAGCGGTGCTGCCAGTAATAACTGCTGGAGGTTCTCTGCAAAAACGGCAATGGCTTCGGCATCAGCTTTTTCCTTTAGCTTTTTCCGAGATTCATTTTCAATGGCCGGAGCCAACAAACGCTTATAGGCATCTTCCACTGCTGCTGCGACTAACTTTCCGCAAGGTCCGTTATCCCGGACAAGAGAGTATTTCATATTCTCTAAAATCTGTTCTGATTCTGGTTGAACTTTGATCCGCAAAAAACCTTCTTTTTCTCCACGGAATAAAGCAAGAAGTCGATGCGATGGACATCTGTTCGCTTTTTCCTCAAAATCAAAATAATCTTCAAATTTCCCGGCAGCTTCTTTTTTCGTTTTTATAACTTTAGAACGAATAGTTGCATGCCGATCAAACTGCTGTCGGATCTTATTTCTGAGTCCTGGATTTTCGCTAACCCATTCTGCCAAAATATACCCGGCTCCTTCCAGTGCTTCCTCTATTGTTTTAACAGATCCGTTCAAAAAACTTTTGGCGCGAATCCGGGGTTGCTTTTCGCGTTGGTCCTTTATGATTTTAGCCAGGGGTTCAAGTCCTTTTTGACGGGCAGCTTCAGCTTTAGTTTTCCGTTTTGTTTTATAAGGTAGATAGAGATCTTCCAAAAGAGTAGGATCAAAACAATCTTCGATTTTGTGTTTTAGTTCAGGGGTGAGCTTTCCCTGTTCTGATATTATTTTTAAAATGCTCTCCTTCCGTTTTTCAAGTTCAGTTAGCTGCACCCATTTTTTTTGGATTCTGCCAATTTCGATATCTGTCAAGTTCCCGGTTTTTTCTTTTCGGTACCGGGCAATAAAGGGCAAGGTGGATCCTTCTTCCAACAGGGAAATGGTATTTTGGATTTGCCAGGATTGAAGCGATAGTGCTGTAGTTAAAAACCTTAGGTGTTTTTCTGAAAGCATATATTAAAATTTCAGTTTGATTTTTGTATTTTTTAAAACTATAAAAGAGGAAAAGTTGGAAGGGCGAATTTATAAAACCAGTTCCCCAATAAAAAGGAGATTGGCAACCTTTTTGATTATTTATTTCTGCAAATTGCTTTATGAGCGAGTAGAAAAAGGTTAAGCGACAAAATCCTTTTTCTAAAAAATTTATATCCTGAAATTAGCATTTTGCATCTTTCCCCTTTATCGTGACTTTGGATTCTTACTAAAATCCAACCTGCCTTATTTATTTTTTCTATTCAAATGTGGGTTTAGAAGACCGTTTTTGCTGTACCAAAATGGGAATCCCTGCCAACTGGTTTCCCAAAAAGGGAATTTGCAAAAAAAAATAAAAAAAGTGACTTGCGCATTTGTGACAAAAAGCCCTTTTCCTGATACAAATGATCGGGATTCGTAAAATTTTCAGGCAATTTTACTTGTCAATAAAAAAAACAAAAATTTTGTGACGGGATATAACAATAGTTTCAAATTGGGAACAGGGTGGCTTTTTAATTATTTTTTTTATAATTAATTGAAAAACAGCATGTTATCCTTTGTTCTCCTTGCAATGAATAGTGACTATTGTCTAATAGTACAGTCAAATGATTGTTTTTGATGACTAATTTTTAGTAGAAATGAGTATATTTGTATAGCGAAGATTTTAAAGGTAAATGTTTAGTTATAACAGAGTCCTCTCCCCCCACCATAAACTCTGATAATTTCCTTGAAGATCAATTAGTTACACGTCAGTTTCCCCCCTCAATTAAATCACTAAATGATTTAGAACTTTTAAATCAAACGGTATTTGAAAATTTTTGGAAGTCTGGGTCTGTTTTTTTGCCCTTTTAGCATTTTTTCAGGGATGTCGATTTTTAAATAGTGACATCATTTTGAATGTGGAATGTGGAGATGATGAAATTTGTTAAAAAGTGTTAAGAGGTTTGGATTAATTTTTGTAGAAATATTATTATTCAATCTTCCCAAAAGACCTGTGAACCAATTTAAGTCACAATTGCCCATAATTGTGACAGGTCTCATTACTTCCTAAAATTGCGAATTGCCCAAGCCCCTTACTTTGGCTATTGTTCTTTTTCAACACCCCTTCTTAGGAAAAAGAACATAAGTTAATGTTAGTAATCGATTTAGATTTAATATTACTATATATAAAGTATTTATTTTTCATTTAATTTCAGGATATGAAAACTAGTTCTACTACCAGCCAAAAAGGCATTTTTGATTATTGTTGTACAATTTCAAAAATCTTTTTCTTGTCTGTATTGTTATTGTGCGGAAGTCATGCTCATGGCTTTGGCTTTTTTGATTTTATCCATTCTCAGAATGTTGAAGGTTCAGAGAAGGCAATTGAAAAATCAACAATACACATTGTACCGAAAAAGAAATCGGTTGAATCTCAACCCGATGCTTCGGCCATTCGGTCAAACGAAAAAACCAACAATGCAGACCCGGTCAGTCGGCAACTAACAACACAGTTGCAAATTCCCGACGAAGACGACTGGTCCGATAGACGACGGTTAAATGAAGAACCGGAGGAACTGGTTTTAGCATCGGCTGACGGTGCAGATATGCTTGGAGCTTTTTATGATTATAAGGCTCTGGGCTTTTCTGGTTTAAAAGAGGAAGGTGAGTATAAAGGAGAAAAGATGACGTCGAACTGTTCGGTTAATCCGGTCACTTTATCTTTTTGGTCTTTAAATAATTGTGTGAGTAATTCAACAATGGATGAATTTCCGGCATCTACCAGTAATGGTAATTGTAGTAGTGTTACAGCAACTAACTTTGGCGTAAATGGTGGACCAGAAAGTCACTCTTGTAACGACGGTCATACCGGAACGCCCTATTCAGCAGTTTGTAAAAGTAACTTCGATGGAGCGAGTTGGCAAGATAATGATCCTGATGCCTACACTTTTTCTATAACAGTTTCTCCTCCGGCTGGTGATGAAGGAGCTATTACTGGATTATCTTTCTGGGAGTTGTCTTCCAATCCTGCCGTTTATAGTAACGGTAACTCCTCTGTAAATAACCGCCCTACCTTATATGGTATCCGCGTTTTGAGAAATGGTGTAGAAATTTACCAGCAAATTGGTATTCCAACTACTTCAAATTATACTTTGGAATCCTTCAACTTTGCCGGAAATCCTGATTTTGAATTTACTTCAACTACGACATTTAAGTTTGAACTATTGGCTTATGCTCCTGAAAATAATAATAGTGCCATGTATATCTGGGATATTGATGATGTATCGGTTCTTGGTGGATGTTGTGCACCTGCTGTTTTACCTCCTGTAGCTACCTGTTCAGGCGGAACTAGCATGCTTTGGGATGCTGGAGTTTACATTGATGCTAATAATAAATATGCCACAAATCCCAATAGAAGATTATATTGTCAGGGAAATGGGGGGCAATCCTCTTTTTCTATTACCACGGGAATCCCAACAGGGTTCCAGTCAGGAAATCTTCAAATAGATATTCCGGAATATGTTTCTTCTGATGGGTATCCTGGAAGAGAAAATGTAACCCAAACAAATGAAACCTGGAGATTAAAATTCTATAAAAATGGAACGCTGGTAGCCCAAACAGGGTGTACTCAAGATGTAGCTGACCAACAAACTTACGCTTGGCGAGTAGGATCCCTTGGTTCTGTTACTGTTCCTGATGGTTTTGATGAAATTAGAGTTGAACACTGTTGTACGGGTACAGCCCCAGAATCTGTGATTCCCTCAAGTTTTTGTTTGAAGGCAACTAATCTTTGTGATGCGCCTGTTGCCTCGGCAACAGCCAATCCAGCAGATTGTGGATCGAGTAATGGTTCTATTAGCGCAAGTGCAACTGGAGGAACAGGAAGTTATAGATATAAATTAAATAATGGTTCATTTGGAACGTCATCTACTTTTACAGGATTAGCACCTGGTGTTTATACCGTAACTGTTGCAAACAGCAATGATTTAACCTGCTTTAATACCGTAACCATAACAGTTGGAGAAGTTGGGTGTGGAGGACTTAGCTGTAATCTAAATGCGGATCTCGGTGCAGACGTAACCATTTGTGATGGTGGTTCAATTACACTTGATCCTAGTTATACAGGAGAAAATGTTTGTGATATTCCTTGTAATATCGCAGGAACAGGTAATGATGTAAATTTATTAACCTGGGATTTCAATAGTTGTAATGCTGTTACTGCAACTTCTGAACAAAATGACTACAGTGAATTTACACCAGTTAACAATGCTACAGGTTCTTGCGTAAGTGTAGTTGGTACAAATGTATATAGAAATAATCCTACCGTGAATCACCATTCATGTACTTTTGGATACAATGGAGCAGTAGGGCAAGGAATGTGTGTAAGTTCAAGTCCTTCCTGTTCATGGTCAGACAATAACGATAGAGCTGTTCGTTTTTCAGTTACACTAGATCCTACACAAATTGGACAACTTACCCAATTGACTTTTTATGAGGCAGCTCCTTCTACCTATACATGGAATTCTATATACCTTCCAGATGTTTATACCGGACCAAATAATTACCCTACAAAATATGGAATTCGGGTTCTGGCAAACGGAACCGAAATTTATCAGTCAGTTAATCATAATACAACTGGTTCTTATACATTAGAAACATTTAATTTTACCAGCGACCCTGATTTCCAAATTACTCAAACGACAACTTTTGATTTTGAGTTACTGGGATATTGTCAGGTTGGAAATGGTGCAACAGTATCTGCCTGGGATGTGGATGAAATTAAGCTTTATGGAGGATGTTGTTCCTCTGGACAAACAACAAGCGATGTAACCTACAACTGGTCTACTGGCGCTACTACACCTACAATAACAGTCAACCCACCAAATAGCACAACTACTACATATACAGTTACAATTACAGATTGCACAGGTTCTTGTACTGCTGTTGATAATATTAATGTAACCAGTAGCCAAGTTACTGCTAGCGCTGGTGCAGATGGCCAGTTTTGTACAGCAGGAAATACAACATACCAG
>JAHDCK010000205.1 GCA_020629915.1 Saprospiraceae bacterium | reverse complement strand
ATCAGATTAAAGAAAGTCCAAAACAGGAGGGATTTAAGATTGAACCCAAAAGCGGTGATAATTAGGGATGAGGGAAAAATAAAGTATACAAAATAGGCGAAGTTGTTTTTTAGATTGGCAAGGCAAAAAACGCAGGCGATGCAGGGCATCCTGCGTTGGCTTGTGCCAGTGGCACAAAGAGTCCTAGCCAAAAAGGCTTTTTAACGCCGCCTAGGTAAAAAAGAACAAGTATAGTTGTGTATTTTATTATTTTCTCATCCCTTAGACAAATCCTATCCATAGGCCAGTCCGGTTGAAGGAAAACGCAATTGATGAGTCATGTCTAATGGTTTTTTTGTGTGGCTGTGGGCAACTAAAGGCCGGGGCAAATGAATCGTAAAAGTAGTGCCTTCGTTTAGTACACTGTCAACATATATTTTTCCGTTTTGAAGATCTACCAACTCACTCACCAGGTGCATGCCCAGTCCTGTGCCTTTTTCACCTCGAGTCCCTTTACAACTTTTGTTTCGGGTCAGTTCAAATAGTTTTTCTAATTGAGTCTGATTCATCCCTACACCGGAGTCTTTTACTTTTAATAAGATTTCTTTTTCGGTTGTGCTGGAAGAAATTATAACGGAGCCACCTTCCGGAGTATATTTAATGGCGTTATCTACGACGTTTCTCAGAATGGTGGATATAGCATTGTGGTCAGCAAATACTTTGGAGAAGATATTCGTTTGGTTTTCCAGACGGATATTTTTTGAAGCGGAAGCTCTTTGTAAAATGCCTACCGCATCTTCTACTGCATCGTGAACAGGCAAAACTGAAGGTTGGAAAGGATTGGATTCTTTTTGAAGCATTGCCCAATTTAAAATATTATCAATTAAATTATGAAGAGCATTTGCATCTGCCTGGAGATTTTCTCCTACCCTGTTTAAGGTGTCAAAATCCTTTCTTTCTATCAGGTAGGATAATTTTTTGGAGAGCCCGCGGAAGGCCAAAACGGGTTTGCGAAGATCATGTCCGAGGATAGCAAAGATTCTGTCTTTTACATAGTTGTTTTCTTTTATGATTGCTTTGTGTATGTATTCTCTTTTTAAAAACCGGGTGTGTTGGGTGCCCACGACGATGCTGAGGGCTGCAATCAATCCGGCGTGGATAACGTGATTGATAACTTCATAAAAATTTTGTCCCAAGGCCCAGTACGCGCCAAGGCTAAGATAATATTTACTAATAATAAATGTCTTAATTCTAAGAAAAAAGAAGTACTTACTATTATTAAAAATATTAATAAAACACCTATGCTTCCGAAGGTGATCAATCCAGTTATGGCATTGCTAACGGCAATACATCCGGACAAAAAGAGGAAGCCATTGAAAAATGCTTTTCTGGCAATGAGATTTTCTTCCCAGTAATTTTGAAAAAATTTAAATAAAACCTGCGGTATAAAATAGAGCAAAACGGCAAGGTGTGCTATCAGCACAAAAACATAATTGGGTTGCTCTGTCCACAGGCCATTTTTGTACCGGTAATAATCCAAAATAAAAACCGGGATCATCAGCCCGACGACGGCAAGGGAGAGATTGAATAATCTTTTTAGGTTTTGTAAACTGGTTACCTGATCATAATCATTTCTTACATCTTCGAATTTCATAGCTTCAATGGTTTAAGGTTTATAACTGGAATACCTGCGGGTTATGCTTGGTGTTCCCAAGGTCACATTATTTACCTTAAAAATCGTGCGGATTGCTAAAAACGGAGGTTCGGATTTATAAATACGGAAGGAAAACCCTTGATTTTAGGCGGTTGTACTGGTTTTTACGGATTTTCTATAATTTCCCGGTGTCGTTCCGGTATGTTTTTTAAAAGCGGAATAAAACGCTGTTTTAGAATTAAAGCCCACTTCGTAAGCTAGTGCAATGATGGTGAAATGATCAAATTTTGGATCGCTGAACTTTTCTTTTACTTCTTTGACCCGATACCCATTTATAAAATCCAGAAAATTACATTCTAACTTTTCATTGACGACCTGCGACAAATAATGCGACGGGATATTGACTTGTTCGGCCAGTTGATTCAGCGTCAATTCCGGCTCGTGGAAGGGTTTTTCTTTTTCAACATAATCTACCAACTTCGCCACGTATTTTTCCTTTTGGCTTTCTTGCAAACCCGAACTTTCATACTTCTGTTTTTGGGCTTCCTCCACTTCCGGTAATAACATTTTGTGCGGGAAGTCGTGGAAGAGTTCCGGTTTTAAAATCATTAAAGTATAAATTGTAAAAAAGAAAATAAAAATGCTCAGGTAAACAAATTTTAAAGAAAAGAGATGCTCTCCTGTAAAAACAAATAATATTATTGTAAGTATAGGAATCATTAATATGGAACAAAATCCTAATAACCACCGATGAAATCCGGTATCTATAAAAGACGTTGTATCTTCCAACTGGGTTTTGTATCGAATGGCAATTCTTGTAGAAATAAACCAATAAACCAGACCATGAAGTATTTTGATTAATTGTATGGGATAATATTCGTTGAGTTTTCCGTTTTCAAAAAAACTCTGGAAACCTTGTACCTTCTCTGCCCCGGAGGATAAATAAAAAGGCATGTGGATTAATATATTTAAAATGCCGGGAAGGAATACCAGCCACATCAGGGGTTTTATTTTAAAATCCTTTTGAGTACAACTTCGGACATAAAAATAGATCAGAGGTGCAATGAAAAAAGGGGCAGCAACAAAAGTCTTAGTAATATGTGGAAATGTTTCCAGATAGCCGATTAAAAAAATAAAAACAGGTAGAAAGTAGCTGGTGTAAAGCAAGAGAATGAATCCCAGAAATATATTCGCCCGGTTTTTTCCGGATTTTACAAATAGCAAAAACCCGCCCAGGGTGAGGCCAAGAAAAACAGATAAAACAACAAGCCAGTTATTTATATCAATAACACCTTCTGTAAAAAGATTCATTGGGTTTTCGGGTTAAAATAGTGGGTTGGGTTAGTAAAGACAAGGAGTAAGTTACAATAAAAAAACATAATGGAGATAAAAATAAAAAACTCCCGGCCCCAACTTATTCGGAACCGGAAGTACATGCTTGATTAATAAATATTTAAAAAGAACAAATTTCTATTTAAATCCTGCCCAGTTTTCCAGGGTTTGCAGGGCACTTTGATAACCAATATCGACGATCTTGTGAAATTTTTTCCAGTCCATCAAGCCTATGCGGGAGACATTGGGATTGATAAACAGATCAGCTGCTTCCCGGCTTTTTCTCGTTTTTTGTATGCTGTTGATCATGCTGGATTGCATCATGGTGGACATGATATTAGGCACGCGATAGCGTTTGGTTTTAAAAATTTTACTTTTTAGAAATTCCCAGGTCGTCGGCATTTTTTCCAGCTCAACAGCCTTCCTCCCTCCGTGATCCAAATCCACGGCGATGGTGTAACCCACGCCCATATCTTCCATGATGTCGATAGGCAGGTTGTTAAACATTGCACCATCTACATGCAAGTCATTTTTTAAAACTGCCGGAGGAAAAACACCCGGCAGGGAAATGCTGGCCCGTATCGCCTGGCGGATCAGTCCCCGCTGATGAGTAGCCATTTCCGCTTTGGATAAGTTGGCGGATACGCAAAAGAAATTCACGGGCATATCTTCGATCTTTTGATCGCCCAGGGATTTTTTCAGGAGGGCATCAATTTTTTTCCCACTTAGAATAGAAAACATAGGTAAAAAATTATAATCTCTTAGCGGTGTTGGGTTGGATAGAAAAATATTTTTTAAGGTTTCATAAATAGTATCCATTGGCTTATCCATACCAATCAGGGAACCTGGAATCGATCCAAAACTCGTTCCACCCACAAAATCAACGGGGATATTTTTTTCTTTCAACGCTTTAAAAACCCCAATATGCGCCAGGCCTTTTGCTCCACCTCCGGATAAAACCAGTCCGATTGCATTGCCCGTGAGAAAACGAGCCAGCCGTTCGAGATCGCTATCCGACTGTTGGCGAATATGATGAACGGCTTTATAATTTTTCCCTTCCAACCAGGCGGCAGTCCCAGTAATTTCATCTGTGTTATGAAGCAAAACCAATTTTTTCGCAGCAGAAGTTATCTTTTCCGTACCCTCCAACAAATGACTGATAGGGCAGGATTCGGGAGAGCCTTCTGTATTTCCAATCAGGATAATTTCATCTGCCTGACGCATGCATCGGCGCGTCCACTTTCCATCCGTATGATCTGCCTGAAAAATCAGGTAATCATGTTCCTGTTCTTTTTCATCTAGCCAGGAAAGAAATTCGGGTTTTGTCTGACCCTCGGGGGTAAATTTTTCTTTCCCAAAAAGCTCGTTGACGGACTTGGCAGAAAGGTGCAGGGTATCGCCGTGGACACGCATTTTTTCTTCCAGTCGCTTGGACAATCCCTGGATCGGGACATTTTTTCCCAGTGGTACGAGAGCGATATTGACTAATCTGCGTTTTGGTTTGAATCCGGTATTTTGAATGTTTAAACGTTCTACAATCAGGCTTGTAATTTTTAAATTGATTTCAGGAAACTGACGAATAACCTGGTTGAAGGCCGTTTTGGAAATTTTTACCAACTGACTGTCCCGGATGGCTTTGACGCTTGCCGAGCGAGGCTTCCCTGAAAAAACGGACATTTCACCGACGGTTTCTCCACGGGAGATTTCACCGACTATTTTTTCAGTTTGATCTTCATCCCGGACAATCGCCTGCATCTGACCGCTCAGCAAAATGTATAAACTTTCTCCTTGTTCTCCCTGATGAAACAGGAAGGAATTGCCCAGGACTTCTTTCCATTCTAAAAGAGGTAAAATAAAATCCAGCACTTCAGTATCAATTTTTCCAAATAAATTGGCAAGGGTCTGTTGCAGGTGATCCCTGCGTGGAGTTGTCATTATATTTTTCATATCAAGCATTGTTTTTCTCTTTCTTGGTTAAAAAAATCACTGAATTCCCTGTTTGTTGTTGGTGTCAGGTGGGACACCTGACACGAAAATTATTTTCCCGTCAGGTGTTTCACCTGACGGTTACAGGGCACATTAGTTAATTTTATTATTCATGTAGAAAGATTTGTGAGGTGAAAATTTGGGGATACGTTTGTCCGAACGTTTGCATCTTTTGTACAATACAAATCTAAGCGACTGGGGTTGGAAAATCGTTCGGATTGTTAAAAACGGAAGTTCGGATTTATAAATTCGGAAAAGCGGAAGAGGAAACCCTGGATCAAGTCATTGACTGTTAGGGTTTTATGGGAATTTGGGTTTTAGTTATAAAATCGTCTCAATGCCCGTCCAGTCCTCGGGAATGTCCATTACAAGGGCTTTTTTTGTGCGTTCTATAAATAAACCCGCAGGAGTATCCCCTGGATTTTTACTTAAAACAGCCTGGAAAAAGGGAAGGGCTTCTGAAAACTGACGGTTGTAAAAATGTTGAGTCCCCTTGTTAAAATCCTCAAGGGTCTGTTTTTTAAAATTAAAACTATCGAGTGTATCTCCATCAAAACACTCGTAGATCGTCACCGGTTTTTGCTTGCCTTTGACTTTTATTTTACCTAAAAAACGCAGGTGAAATGCGTCTGGCATTTCTACTTTTCCCAAAAACGTTTCACTCAATAAAATAGCCGCGCCGAAATGCTTGGTGAGTGTTTCTATTCTGGAGGCAATATTTACAGTATCGGAAATAGTCGCCGCATCCAGCCGTTTGTCATCTCCGATGATACCCATGATCAAATCACCCTGATGCAAACCAATCCCCATGCGGATTTCCTTTTTCCCGGTTTGCTTCCGTTCTGTATTATAACAGAGTAATTCTTTTTGCATGGCAATAGCTCCCCGGAGTGTTTGGTCCGCATTTTCAGGGAATAGTGCCATGATACCATCGCCGAGGTATTGATTAATAAATCCGTTGTGTTGCTGGATGATGGGGCCCATTCGCTGGTTGAAGGACGCCACAAAACGGAAGGTGTCTTTGGGGGACATGGATTCCGAAAGGGACGTATAATCCCGGATGTCGGAGAACAAAACCGTCACCTGCTTTTCTGCAAATTCTCCGAGTTCTGCTTCGAGGATATTTTTTTTGCCAAGGAACTGAAGGAAGGTTTGGGGAACAAATTTATTGGAGGCAATATTAATGCGGGTGAGTTGCTCCATGTTTTCTTTTTCGGTTTTCAATTTTTCCTGCATGGCGTTTTCCCGTTGTTGGTTGAGGAGGATGAACCGATAAGCCAGAGCCAAAGCTAAAGTAACCACAAAACCAAAACTAACTAACAACCTTAAAACCTTCTGCAATTCACGGCCAACTGTGTAAACCTCAATGAATCGAAGAAACAAGATGCTGCAAGTGATCAATATACCGAAACTGTAGAATCGGGCGAACCTGTCTTTTGTGAAAAGAAAATATATGAAAACACTCAATGTGCATAAAAGGCCAAAACCAGTCAGTACTTTTCGGATACTATCAAACCAATCGGCATTAAAGCCGGAATCTCGGAAATAGATACCTGCTACAGTCAATATCCAAAACAGGGCAATTAACCATCCAATCAGTAGGTGGATTTTTGGAAAACTTACTTTTGTTCTTATATAAACGCGACCAAATTGAAGCAATAAAGTAAAAACCAGAGTGGACAAAAAAGTAATGATGTAAATAAACAAGCGAGGTTGTTCAGAAAAAAGGAGAATAAAAACTTCATTCGGAAAGGTAAGGGAGATGCGGTAAAGACATAGCGAGCTAAGAAGGAAAATAAACCAAAGATAAATTGTTTCCCTTGACCACAAATACATCATTATTGTGATAAATAATAAAGCAAAAATGATTCCCAGAAGTAACATGCCAAACCCTAAAACAATATCAAAAACTCTGGGTTGTTCTGCAAGCTCCTGGGTTTCTATATCCAGTTTGACCTTTAGGTTACAGCCATTTGGCATGGATAATTTTACCCAAACCTGTTTCGTGAAACCGGGGTTTAAATTTAAATGAACCATCGAATTGATTAATCCCGAATAATCCCGCTCGTCTAATTTGTAGGCAGTTCCCGAATATCCAATGCTTTGGATCGTATCATTTGTAATCTTATAGGCTTCTACATTTAAAAAGGTGGTTTCAAAGGGCAGACAATCTCCGAGAAACCTAGGAGCAAGTCCAAATTCTTCGGAGGAGGCCAGATTTTTTATATTTAATAAAAACCAATAATTTTTGTGTGATCTGCAAAAAAAAGTAGGCTGCTGGGACAAATCCAGCCACTTTGCATCCTTTGCATTTTGGTTGATTAAATCATCAATGCTCAGGGCGGAATCTCCTTCTTCCAAAATCCATTGAAGTTCGGGCAAAGATTGGGTTTCTTTTTTGTCCTGGATAGAATACGTTACCGCTGGTTGTTGCCAGTCCATCTGGGCAGCTAGAACTGTTATATTTAAAATTCCACACAGAATTAAAATATATTTAAAACAATATTTTAAGGTAAAATTCATTATTGTGCAAAAAATAAACCTACATTAAAATACCAATTGTTTCCCGGGATTGCGCTCCAGTCTTCGATTGAATTGTCTAGCACAACAAAATCATGGCGGAGGTTGATTTGATATCCGGCATTTATTTGTCCCCAGATGCCTTTAAAGAAATGATGTTCCAGTTTAATTTGAGGGATGAGTTCCCTTGTGACCATCCCCGTTTCCGGGTGCATTGCATCCTGATCAGGGGCTATATGATAAGCCAGGGTCTTGTATTCCGAGCCGAAGAGGATTAGGTTATTTGGATTTAAATTATATCGTAAAAATAGTTTTAATGGAAAAACAAATTCGACACCTAGTTTTGGAGTGAAATTTCTATTATATATAAAAAGAGGTATAATCTGAGAGCGGGCGAAATCTTTGGATAAAAATATCCCTGCGCCCCATTGGAAATCTTCGTTTGGTTTTCTACTGTAAATAGCATGAAGAGAGTAAATAGCATATTGAGATTTAAAGGAAATCCATTGGGAATAATTTCCGCCTAATCCGTATTTCAGGCTAAACCCCAAAAATTGTTTATTGTCAAGTGGTTTTAATATATTTAAATTAAAAGTATTATTATTGAGTGATTTTGAGTTTAAGGTTTGAAAGAAAGAAGAATGTAGATTTCCCGTTTCAGAAAAATTGTAATTGGCTTTTAAATATTTGTAACCTATTAATATTGCTAATTTGTCTTTTGCTAAAACGGGGAGCATTATCTGTGCTTCATATTGTTGTCGGAGATCATATTGACCAAGTGTATCTGTTTCTGGTAAATCGGTATTTAAAAATGCTCCCGGGCCCAGTATATTGAAATTGAAGAAATTTCTTTTGGGTTTGGATTGGTTCTGAATGCCAGGTTTTACATATTTGTTATTTGTTTCTTTTTGAATATCCTGACTTCCTGCTGTTTTGGCAAAAAACAGCAGCATACAAATTAAATATAAAATAGGTTTTTTCATTGGGGCGTACTTGTAAAAGGAATTGAAAGAAAGAGGAAAATTATCCTTTATTATTAAACATTAAGTAGGTGGACACAATTAACTAAATGTTTTATGGCATCATCTTTTTAGTTCATACTTCGTTGAAAATACTCGCCGATGCTTAGGCATCGCCT
>JAHDCK010000204.1:1855-8648 GCA_020629915.1 Saprospiraceae bacterium | reverse complement strand
TTTTGGCGATAATGTTTCTCATTTCCACCACGCCTTTTCTATTCCTTTTTTTATTTATAATAATAAAAAATATAATTATAATTTTATTTTTTCAGGCAACCTTTTCTGCTCTACTTTCATATTACTAATACAAGGCAGATAAATGTATCGCTTCAAATTCTAGTTGGAAAAGAGAAATTTCAATTCAATTATAAAATATAAAAATATAAAACTTTTTCAAAATCTCAGGCAACCCTTTTCAACTCACTTTCATATTAATAACAGAACGCCGACTCTTTTCATTTATATTTTAATAAAAAATAAAATATTCCCGAAAAAAGGAAACGGCTGTTCTAAAAAACAATACAACCAGATTTTAAATATTTTTAATTTACAAATTAAAACAATAAAACTTATGAAACATTTAAAATTTTTGCTAGGCTTTACGTTGATGACTTCCCTTTTCCTAACCTCCTGCGGAGACGATGACACCAACTCCAATGACCCAACTACCGCTTCTTTCTCCCTCAACATTGAAGGTCTGGAAGACCTCGGAGCCGACCACACCTACGAAGGCTGGATCATCGTGGATGGCAATGCGATTACCACCGGAACTTTTACGGTAGATGCCAATGGCAGTTTGTCAAAAACCAGTTTTGATGTGGATGCAGATGACCTGGCAGCGGCTACAACTTTTGTGTTGACTATAGAACCTAGTCCAGATAGCGATCCCGCTCCAAGTGACATCCATATCCTCGCTGGAGATATTGCAAATGATGCTGCAAACCTGACAGTTGATCACGGTGCAGCTCTTGGAAGTGATTTTACAAATTCGACAGGAACGTACATTCTCGCCACGCCTACGGATGGAATGAACAACAATGAAAACAGCGGCGTCTGGTGGCTGGATCCAACGGCTGGCCCAGGAGCCGGATTGGAATTGCCGACGCTACCTGCAGGATGGAAATACGAAGGCTGGGCCGTGATCGAAGGGCAACCCGTCAGTACCGGGACGTTTCTCTCCGCTTCGGGCGAAGATGCTGCTGCTCCCTTCAGCGGAACGATGGGTGGCCCTCCTTTCCCCGGCGAAGATTTTGTAGATAACGCGCCTGATGGTTTGTCTTTCCCAACGGATTTAGCTGGAGCAACCGTGGTGATTTCCATAGAGCCATCTCCGGACAACAGTCCCAATCCTTTCCTGCTAAAACCACTGGTAGGAATGGTGGAAATGGGGGCAACGGATCACAC
Source organism: Saprospiraceae bacterium (assembly GCA_020629915.1). GTDB lineage: Bacteria > Bacteroidota > Bacteroidia > Chitinophagales > Saprospiraceae > JAHDCK01. Next base: position 7,421 of record JAHDCK010000204.1, on the reverse strand, counting down.
GCCTTATCAAATGACTAACAATGCTGCGAGTACAAATCCAATGGGTACATTCAGCAGATAAAAATATAAAATAGCCTTATTTTTGATTGATGGAAGAGCCGAAGCAAACGTGTTTTGGCTCTTTCTGTTTTTTTTTATAATACAATTCGACACGCTATGCAGAGGTGATAAATGATTCTTTTCCTCGACGATTTTTCTGGCTGCTTGCTTGTCCCCTGCTTATCCCTCCTCCCTACTGACGCTGCGGTCAGCACAGATACATTTTGGCTTCACAAACGGATATCAAGTTCTTTTTTTAAAGAAATTTCCGATCTGTAAATTTTATTTTAAATTATTTTCTCAATAAATACCTGCAAATACATATAAGAAAATAGCTTTTCCCGTCAAAAATATAATTTGACTCCGTGGAAAAATAACAGTAAAAATAATAGGAAATTCACCCTACCAAACATTATTCTCATTTAACACTGTCACAAAATAATTAAAAATACTCTCGCTTTTCCTGTCACTTTCCTCACACCTCCTGGTTTTTCAAGCAAACATTTCAAAATAAAAAGAAAAAAAATACTACTTAACTTTTCATTATTATTTTTAAACATTTTTTTCTTAAATTGTGACAACCTAATAAACACAACCTAACCATTCTTACTTTCATTTTTTTAACCTAAACAAATATTTATGAAAAAGTTAACTCTACTTTTTTGCCTTTTTTTGGCATCCCATGGCATTTATGCCTGCCATCTTTCAGGTATTTCCTTAGCAGGAAGTGGAATCACTGAAGATGCCACCGATCCGGAAGGAGACGGTATTCCAAATTACACCATTTCTATCAACCTTTGTGTAGCTTATGGAACTTATGCGACTAGTGATACTTATGATGTAGCTTTTGCCTTCTCAGGAGGAACTCTCCAGGATGTTACAGGTTATCCTGCTACTATTGGTGATGCCGGAACCTGGGGCAATACCGCTTCTGGTTCTTTGTCAGGAACTACTGTTACTTATGACTCCGGGACAGAATCCTGTGGTCCAAATGTCTGTGATCAGCCATTAGCAGATTTAAATGGTAATGGCCAGGTTTGTGCTGTTTATGTTTTTAATGTCAATGGACTTCCGGGACAAATTGATCTTTTTGGAGTTGAAGCCGTGACTACTACCACAGGAAGTAGTGTCGGCAGTTGGGATTACTGTAACTATTACTATTCTAATACGGATGATACGCCTGAGTCAATTGCTATCGATCCGGCTACACTTGATTTTACAGGCACAACTACGCCTCTGCCTGTTGAAATTACCTGGATGAAAGCCTTCTATCTTGAAGGACAATCCTATAATACAATTGAGTGGGAAACCGCTAGTGAGATTAATAATGACTTCTTTGCTGTACAGGCTTCTACGGATGGAATAGAATATGTTACTGTTGGTACCGTGGAGGGAGCAGGAACCTCAAATGAAAGAAATAAATATTCTTTTTTACATCGTAACCCGGAAAAAATTACTTATTACCGGTTAAAACAAGTAGATGACGATGGTTCTTTTGAGTTCTCTATGATTTTTCCAATAATCAGAGAGATGAAAGAAAAGCCTGGTATTATGACTGTTGGCCCGAATCCGGTTTCAAATGAGGTGAATCTGGAGTTTAGTTATGACAGAAATCAACCAGTTGAAATTATGATTTATAATATGAAGGGACAACTTGTTCAGGCAGCCAACCTTCATAATGGTCATGCTTCAGGAGGACATTCGCACAATGAAACTTCCTCTTCCAACCACGAATATGGATATACTAATTTTACAATGGATGTTCAACATCTAAGCCCAGGATTATATTTTATTACTTTGGTCAACGGTAACCTGATAGAAACTAAAAAATTAACCAAAGCAATATTCCATTAAGAAAGTTTTTATAAATAAATTCAGAATTTCAGAAATTTATTGGATACAACCCAAACTAATAAATACCCACGTCACTGTGAATGAAATTCTATTCCGAGCCGCCTGACCTCCGGGCGGCTTTTTTATGAAGGTTAAAATTTTCAATTTCATTTGTCAACTCGACACGTAGTGGAGAGCTGATAAATGATTCTTTTCTACGTTGATTTAATTTTGCCTCTTGATTGGGGGCCAACAAATGAGATTTCGTTTTTACATAAAATTCTACGCAAACAACCATTCAATCCCCAAAAACACCTCATTCGTCTATAAAAACCCGTTACTGATCGCTTTTCCTCAAAAATCGCTTATCTTACAGGCACTCAGAAAGTATCCTTTCCTATTTTAATTATATCAAATTCAGAATTGCTATGAAAAAAAACTTCAAGCGTAGGGACTTTGTCAAACTTGCAGGTTTGGGTCTTGGTGCGGCTGTGCTGCCCTTACCCGCCTACAGTTACAATGTTCCTATCGAACAGGGAGTCATCCCGATGGACACGCTGGTGAATAAAAAACTAGCCGATGTCGCCCTGAACACCGCTAAAAAAGCCGGAGCTACCTACGCCGATATTCGAATAGGTCGCTACAACAACCAGTACGTTTTTACGCGGGAAGAAAAAGTACAAAATCTGGTGAATACCGAATCTTATGGTGCAGGTATCCGGGTCATCGTGAATGGCACCTGGGGATTTGCCGCTACGAATGAGGTTACTGCAGAAGGCATCGCCAGAGCGGCCAAACAAGCAGCCAAAATCGCCAAGGCTAATTCCAAATATCAGGACACGCCTGTGCAACTGGCTCCGGTAAAAGCCTACGGCGAACAAAGCTGGAAAACACCGATTCAAAAATCGGCCTTTGATGTTCCGGTTTCTGAAAAAGTGGATTTGTTGCTGGCAGCTAATGCGGCGGCGATGGACAACGGCGCCTCCTTTATTCGTTCCAACCTCTTTTTTGTGAACGAACAAAAATATTTTGCTTCCACGGATGGCAACTATATCGATCAGGATGTACATCGCATCTGGCCGGTCTTCTCCGTAACGGGAACGGATAAAAAATCCGGTAAATTCAAAACCCGCCAATCCCTCGGTGCGCCAATGGGAATGGGTTATGAATATATTATTCCAAACAAAAAAGGAGAAGTAGCCGGACCAAATGGCATTACATTGTATAAAACAAACTACAATATGATTGCCGATGCCAAAGCTGCTGCCCAACAGGTGAAGCAAATGCTCAACGAGAAAACGCCTTCGGTCAAACCAGGGAAATACGATCTCGTTTTGGAACCAAATCACCTGGGACTGACCATCCACGAATCTGTGGGTCACCCGCTGGAGCTGGATCGGGTACTAGGATATGAAGCGAATTATGCCGGAACAAGTTTTGCTACGCTGGACAAATGGCAAACGAAAAAATTCGAGTATGGCAATAAGAAGGTCAACTTGTTTGCAGATAAAACGCAAGTGGGTTCCTTGGGTGCTGTCGGTTATGATGATGAAGGTGTGAAGTGTAAAAAATGGGATTTGGTTCGGGATGGAATTTTAGTGAACTATCAGGCCATTCGGGATCAGGTAAAAATGATCGATCAGAATGAATCGCACGGATGTTGCTACGGGGACAGTTGGAGTACAGTTCAGTTTCAGCGGATGCCGAATGTTTCCTTAGAACCGGGTAAGGAAAAATATTCCGTGGAAGATATGATCAAGGATGTTGAAAAAGGTATTTACATCGTCGGACGGGGATCGTTCTCCATTGATCAGCAACGCTATAACTTCCAGTTTGGCGGCACGTTGTTTTTTGAAATTAAAAATGGAAAAATAACGAATATGTTGAATGATGTGGCGTACCAATCCAATACGCAGGAGTTTTGGAATTCCTGTGAGAAGATTTGCGACGAAAGCGATTATCGCCTTTTCGGAACTTTCTTTGATGGAAAGGGACAACCGAGTCAGGTGAGTGCCGTTTCGCACGGAAGTTCTACCACTCGTTTTAATGGTGTGAATGTGATCAACACTGCGAGGAAAATTTAATTCAATAATTTTCAATACGAGAATATGCGAATACGAGAATATTTTTTGACGCATATTTTTTATTAAATTTTGAATTAGTTTATCAATTGTATATTTAAAAATAAAAATTATGTCAATATTAACCAGAGATGAAGCCAAAAAGGTGCTCGAAAAAGTGCTGAACAAATCCAAGGCGGATCACTGTACAGTATCGCTGGATGGCTCTGATGATGGCAATATCCGATATGCCCGCAATACCGTTTCGACGAGTGGTTTCTCCTCCGATCTGGAGTTGGGCATTAGTTCTGCTTTTGGAAATAAAACCGGAGTAGCAACGACAAATGAAATCACTGATGAAGCCATCGAAAAGATGGTCCGCCGCTCCGAAGAGCTGGCCAAACTCTCTCCGGAAAATCCGGAATTTATGGAACCGCTGCCCCAGCAAAAATATCTTCAGGCCAAAACCTGGGATGATGCAACAGCAAAAGTTTCTGCCGACTACCGAGCCAATGCTGCGAATAACAGCATCCTGGTTTCTAAGAAAAAAGAAATGGTCGCTGCTGGATTTTTGGAAGACAGTGCGGGATTCTCCTCCATGATGAACTCTAAGGGATTATTCGCTTATGAAAAAGAAACGTATGTAGATTTCACCCTGACGGCTCGGTCCCCGGATGGAAAAGGTTCGGGCTGGGTACAGAGAGATTATAATGATATATCAAAATTAGATACTGAAAGAGCTTCTGCTATTGCTGTAGAAAAAGCGGCGATGTCTCGCGGGGCGAAAGCCATTGAGCCGGGTAAGTACACCGTTATTCTGGAACCGAATGCGGCCAATGGATTATTGCGGACGATGTTCTGGAATATGAGTCGGCGGTCGGCAGATGAAGGTCGTAGTTTTATGACTAAGAAAGGTGGTGGCAATAAACTCGGCGAGAAGATGTTTGACGAGCGCATTAGTGTGGTTTCTGATCCATTGCATCCGATTGCCCCGGGTTATGTTTGGAGTGACAGCGGGCTGGCGCAGGAGAAAACGACCTGGATTGAAAATGGTGTGATCAAGAATTTGCACTGCGGTCGTTTTTGGGCAGATAAGCAGGGTGTGGCTCCAATGCCTTATCCTTCTAATCAGATTTTTGCGAGCGGTGATGCTTCTGTGGAAGATATGATCAAGAATACCAAGAAGGGAATTTTGGTCACTCGCTTGTGGTACATTCGCTCGGTTGATCCGCAGACGTTGCTCTACACGGGACTGACACGTGACGGAACTTTTTATATTGAAAATGGAAAGATAAAACATCCGGTTAAAAACTTCCGTTTTAATGAAAGTCCGATCATCATGTTGAATAACCTGGAGACTTTGGGTAAAACCCAACGGGTGAATGGCAATATGATTCCGGCGTTGAAGATTCGGGATTTTACGTTTACGAGTTTATCGGATGCGATTTAGAAATATTTGAAATAGGATTATTTAAAGCGGGAACTGAGTATTTGGTTTCCGCTTTTTTTTGCAGGGTACACTTTCGAGCAGGGCGCATTTTTTTACCACAGAGACACAGAGGGGACACAGAGAATTTGAACTTTCGAGCTGGGCGCGTTTTTTTACCACAGAGACAAGAGGAGACACAGAGAAT
>JAHDCK010000204.1:0-1755 GCA_020629915.1 Saprospiraceae bacterium | reverse complement strand
AGACAAGAGGAGACACAGAGAATTGCACTTTCGAGCTGGGCGCGTTTTTTTACCACAGAGACAAGAGGAGACACAGAGAATTGCACTTTCGAGCTGGGCGCGTTTTTTTACCATAGAGACACTGAGGGGACACAGAGAATTTGAACTTTCGAGCAGGGCGCATTTTTTTACCACAGAGACACAGAGGGGACACAGAGAATTTGAACTTTCGAGCTGGGCGCGTTTTTTTACCACAGAGACACTGAGGAGACACTGAGAATTTATTGCAGTAAGGGCCTTCATCATTCCACCAATAAGTGTAGGGCACCTTGATCGTATCATTCCTAAAACCTATGGTTGCAGATTGCTTTTTGGTTTTATTTTCAGGAGATGTTTTTGATTTTGTTATATTAGAATGTTTCACATCTGAAGCATTATTACAACAAATAAAAAAGAATATAACAAATAGGATGGCTAAATGAAGGGTAAGTTTTATTGGGATATATTTTATATTACAAAACTTAGTCTTTATTCGCCAGCTGTCCGCAAGCCGCATCAATATCTCTTCCCCTGCTTCGCCGAACCGTAACCGCTACACCATACTCCCGGAGATACATGGCAAAATCATCAATTTTATGCTGGGTGGATTTTTTAAAGGGCGCATTGTCGATTGGATTGTATTCTATGATATTGACTTTGGCCGGAATGCGTTTGCAGAGTTTTAATAAATTTTTGGCATCTGAAATATTATCATTAAAATCCTGAAAAGTTATATATTCAAAAGTAATTTTGTTCCTTGTCTTTTTATAAAAATAATCTAATGCTTCTGTCAGTGCTTCGAGATTATTGGACTCATTAATGGGCATAATTTCGTTACGCTTTTTATCGTCAGCAGCATGCAGAGAAAGGGCGAGGTTGAATTTAACGCCATCGTCCGCTAATTTTTTTATCATCTTGGCGATGCCGGCCGTGCTTACCGTAATCCTCCTGGGCGACATATTTAATCCTCCTTCTCCTGTAATTTTTTCAACGGATTCCATGACAGGCTTGTAAGCAAGCAGCGGCTCACCCATTCCCATATATACGATATTTGTTAATGGATGATTAAAATGTTCTTCGCTTTGCTGATTGACAATTTTTACCTGATCGTAAATTTCTCCGGCGTCCAAATTGCGAAGGCGTTTCATTCTACCGGTGGCGCAAAAGGAACAAGTCAGGCTGCAACCCACCTGCGAAGAGACACAAACCGTAAATCGTTTGTCATGAGGTACGGGAATTAGTACGGCTTCAATTAAATGTCCATCATATAATTTAAATCTTGACTTGATTGTTCCATCCGAGCTTTTTTGGATTTTATCTATTTGAATAGCATTTATACAAAATTTTTCATTGAGTTGTTCTCTTAAGTTTTTAGAAAGATTGGTCATACTTTCAAAATTGGTCGCCCCTTTTTTCCACAGCCATTCGTACACTTGCTTTGCACGGAACTTTGGCTCCCCCATTTCTGCAAAGATGGCCTGCAACTCTGGTAATTCTATTTTCCGTATATCTATTTTTTGATCGTTTTTATCCATTTGACAAAGTTAAGCAACTAATCAATTTAAACTGCATAATAAATGGAGCTATTTTTTGATTACATGCTTAACCCTAATGAATAATTAAAACATTGTTTTCTAAAATTTTTGTCTTTTTTCCTCTGGTCTTTATTTGCAAATTGTAAAATAATAAGTAACTGGACGCAATAATATTATATTTAATTTGAAATGAATTTTTGAT
>JAHDCK010000203.1 GCA_020629915.1 Saprospiraceae bacterium | reverse complement strand
AAAATAGCAGACTGCCACAACCACTTCGCATAAGCAGCTTCACTTTCGGCATATCCAAATTGTCGTATATTTTTACTTAAAATATTTTTTGCTTTATTAAAAATTTCCGGCTGGCGTGGATAGGATTCTCCCAGGACAGCCAATTCGAAATCAATGCCTTCCTCCTTGAGTTCAAAGAGCGTTTTAAAAAACAAATCGGGATTTTTATCATATTCCCAACGGTGATTCCAAAGGATCAACGGCGGATCATTTTTTCTTTCTGTTTTAAAATGATCTAACCGCCCCAAATCCAATCCTAAGTACAAGACCTGACTTTTTTGGCGAATGCTTTTTATCGTTTCTTCATTTTTATAATCGGGAAATACTTTTAGAAAACCGGGAAGTGCGTTTAAAAAAGAATCAAAATGATATTGAGAATTGAAAGCTACGGCATCCGCAGCCAGAGCCGAAGTGTAGTTGATATAAGCGTAATGCCGATCGCGTTGGAGCTTTACATCTGCATCCTCCGGCGACCAGGGATAAGTCAGTTGATTTTCATGAAAATACAAAACCGAAGGAACATCTGCCAGACGTTTTCGGGTTAGTGCAAGGAAAACAGACAAGTCCAGCATATCTGTTGCCAGTATCAAATCCGGCTGAAAATCTGTTTCCAGAAACTGATTGGCCAAAGTCACTGCGGCTCCGTGCATCCGCCATTTCCAGTATTTTCCGGGCAGGGTGAGCAATTGGAAATCATGCTGACTGTGCTTCGCCAACCCATCCGCCCATTGCTGGTGACTTCCGGTGTAAAAAGGTTCTATCAGAAGAATTTTCATGGTATAAATTTAAGCCATTATATTTGCACACTATTAAAATGAAAAAAGACATCAAAAAAGACATATCACCGAACCAGAAATCCTGGATGCGACTCAAGAGAAACAAACCTGCCATTTTCGGAATGATCTGGATTGGGTTGGCGGTGTTGATTGCCTTTTTGGGTTATGGCATCACGCCTGATGCTACACCCAATGCCAATGATCAGGTCAATGAAGTTTCATTGAAGCGTCCCGGCTTTAATGTAAAAATGCTAAAAGTTCGCAAGAATCGCATTTTTGAAAATCCTTCATTTGTGTCCCGGATGTTTTTTGGCGCGCCCAATCCCTACAAATTAATTCCTATAAATAATTATAGCATACAAGGAGATACGCTCCAGGCAGAAATCTATCAGGGAGAAAACAGCCAAACGGGAGAACCGCTTCCGGGAACATCGGCTCAGTTTCATCTGGCTGATATTGTTTTTCCTCTGTCCATCCAGGACGCTCAACTTACTGCGAACGGTTCTAACATAAATTTTAAAAATATAGAAGAAAAAACAGAAACGGTTGAACTCAATCAACTTCAATCTCTGGCTGAAAAAAATATTTTCTCTAAAACCTATTACCTTGGAACGGATAAATTTGGGCGGGATAGCTTGAGCCGGTTGATCATTGGTGTTCGGATTTCGCTGATGGTTGGATTGCTCGCTGTTTTCATTTCGTTGACTATTGGTGTGTTTATGGGAGCGATTGCCGGATATTTCGGTGGCCGGGTGGATAATTTAGTCATGCTCATTGTGAATACAGTTTGGTCCATCCCGACGCTTTTATTGGTTTTTGCTATCGTCATTGCATTGGGAAGAGGTTTCTGGCAAATATTTCTGGCCGTAGGACTGACAATGTGGGTGGACGTAGCTCGGATTGTGCGCGGGCAAATTCTAAGTATCAAAAAAATACAATTTGTAGAAGCAGCAGAGAGCATGGGTTTTAGCAAATTTCGGATTATCGTCCGGCATATCCTTCCTAATGTCCTTGGCCCGGTGATGGTAATTGCGGCCACAAATTTTGCTACGGCCATCCTGATCGAAGCGGGATTGAGTTATCTCGGATTCGGCATACAGCCTCCCCAACCCTCCTGGGGAACGATGATTAAGGAAAACTATGGATTTCTGTTTAGTGATAATCCCTTCCCGGCTTTGGAACCTGCCCTTGCTATCATGCTAATGGTTTTGGCTTTCAACCTCGTAGGAAACGGCCTCCGGGATGCCTTGGATGTACAGACCAATCTGGATGATTGATTATTCTCGTATTGAATTATTCTCCTATTGAATTATTTAGGAATACACCAAATCATCCTGCCCTGAAACTGTCAGGTGGGACACCTGACAGGAAAATGTTTTCGAGTCAGGTGTTTCACCTGACACCAGCATCCAGCAGGCTTTTTTTATTCCATTTAAATTGTTTACTTGCTTATTTCCTTGTAACTTCATTTTAAAATTCAGAATACCAAAACCCTCCTTTAAACATTTTTTATATTTTAATAAAAATATTACCTAAACCCTCATGAGTAAAGTAGGTCTGACAAGTATTGAAATGCTGGAACGCGAATTGTCCCTGAAGCAACTTCAGGTCAATCGCTTGTTGGATGTTACCCAGGCCATTAACAATAATCTCCCCGCCCCGGATTTGTTTAAAATTTATAAATCCATCCTGAGTTGGGAAATGGTGATTAAAAAAATGGCACTCTTCATCAAAGAGGAAAATCATTGGATTTGTGCCACTTCCATAAATGTAGAACCCGAATTTCTAGATGGCGAGGTCGGGAATGACCTCATGTACTACGACCGCCTCACCAATATCACGGACAAAGAACATCCGCTTATCAGTCAGTTTGATATTATCATTCCGGTTTATCACAAAAAAATGCCGATTGCCTTCACGCTGCTGGGCGATTTTGAAGACAATGATGATTTATATGATAAAGTAAAATTTATCACAACCATTACCAATATCATCGCCGTGGCCATTGAAAACAAACGCCTGTTCAAACGACAACTGGAACAGGAAAGGCTCAAGCGGGAAATGGAACTTGCCGGAGAGATGCAGCACATGCTCATCCCGGACAGCCTGCCAGTCAATGAGCGATTTGAATTCAACAGCATTTACATGCCGCACCTGGGCGTAGGTGGGGATTACTTCGATTTTATCCGGATGAGTGATGAAAAATTTGCCTTTTGTGTGGCAGATATTTCCGGGAAAGGCGTGGCTGCGGCCTTGCTGATGGCCAACTTCCAGGCCAATATCCGCACGCTCACCCAGCCTGATATGGACATGGTCGCCTTTATCAAACGACTCAACAAACGGGTTATGGATATTACCAAGGGAGATAAGTTTATCACTTTCTTCTTTGCGGAGTATTGTATGAAAACCCGTACCTTACACTACGTGAATGCCGGCCATAATCCGCCGTTGCTGGTCATGAATAACGAGGTGCATTTGCTCAAGGAGGGTTGTACTATTTTAGGGAGTTTTACGGAATTGCCGGTAGTAGATGTCGGTGAAGTCGTTATTGATAGCGAGGCGATGATTATTGTTTACACGGATGGATTGACGGATTTGAGAAATGATGAAGATGAGTTTTTTGACAATGAAAATCTAAGTAAATTCGTTTTATCTAACCATCACTTTGCTACGAAAACCTTTAACGAAAAACTGATCGAGCAAATAAATATTTTTAAAGGAGAGCAGGCTTATCCGGATGATATTGCCGTTTTGACTTGTAAAATTTATTGATATGTTTAAATTAATTTCAATTGCTGCAATGGGTTATGTCATGTATAAAATGATAGTGGATCCGCTTTTGAACCCCGCAGATGAAAATGTAAAAATCAAGCATCACTCGGATTCTGAAAAACCCAAATTTAATGAGGGCGAATATATTGAATATGAAGATATAAAACCAGGAGAGGGATCAAAAAAGGGATAACCATTGTTATCCCTAAATTGCTAAAACTATATGTATGTGATTTTTTATTCTCTCATGCCTAGGATCTGGCATCCGCGCCATACTGATTATGGATGGCTGCTTTGAGTGCCTTTCTTGCAAAAAATATTCTGCTTTTTACCGTTCCCAGCGGCAAATCCAAATCATCTGCAATTTCCTGATATTTAAATCCTTCGTAATACATTTCAAAGGGTATTCTAATCCCATCATCCAGTTCATCGATCATTCGATTAAGTTCCTGGTACATTATATTGGATTCAGCACCATTATTGATGGTATTTTTTCCAGAATTGATGTAGTAATTATTTTCCGTAGAATCTATAATGGTATTCGCTTTCACTTTTCTACGATAATTATTGATAAAAATATTTTTCATGATGGTAAAAAGCCATGCTTTGAAGTTTGTACCGGGTCTAAATTTGTCCTTATTAGAAATTGCCCGGAAAGCCGTTTCCTGAAACAGGTCTTTGGCATCTTCAAAATTCTTAGTCAAATTGTAAGCAAATGCCTGGAGCAAGTGGCTCAGGCTGTCGAACTGGGTATTAAATTCAATGGTAGACATAACTTTTTGTTTAAGATTTTTTTATTGAATTTTAACTAAAACTCGTTTTGTTTAACTAAAGGTATGAAATACTTAAACAAAAATCAAAAAATATTCAATTTTTTGTGACAGTACAAGATCAATTCTTACATAACTTTCTATAAACTACTAATAATCAGCAGTTTATAAAATACATTTCAAATGTTAAACATTTTATAGTATTTCCAGTATTTTCAGTAAAAATTGAAAACTGTTTAAGAAATGTCTTATTTGACAAAACAAGGAGTACAGCGGTAACAAATTCTACCTATCTAAAACTTTCTATAGAAGATTGCGTTAAGGATTAGAGAGCACCTAAAAAAATCACTTTGATACCAAAGACTTCCTTTGTATTTTTGATTTATAATTATTAATCATTGTCAATGTTTACAGAAATTTATAACGATCTAAGGCGACAATTGCAAATGGGCGACCAAATCACCAGGATTATCGTCATCAACACTGTTGTTTTTATCACCTTGGTCGTATTACAAATTACATTGGCAATAATATATGGTATAGGTGCGCCTTCCGAATTGATGTTTAACCGGATACTGGAATGGATTTGGGTTTCTCCTGAATGGCAAAAAGTTTTATTCAGACCCTGGACGGTTTTTACTTATATGTTTACCCATACCGGTATTTGGCATTTTGCTATGAATATGCTGGTGCTTTTTTGGTTTGGGCGCATTTTTCAATTATTCCTTACGGACAAAAAAGTCTGGGCGGTTTACATCCTGGGAGGGTTGGCCGGATTTTTAGCCTTTTTTCTAAGTGCAAATTTTATCCCGACACTGGGAGCTTACATTGGTTCAGGAATGATTGGAGCCTCTGCAGGCGTAACAGCTATTGTGGTTGCGGCTGCTACTATCCGTCCTGATTATGAAATGCACCTCATCCTCATAGGGCCTGTAAAAATCAAATATATTGCTTTAGTATTTATTGTGCTGGATTTGCTAAGTATTTCCAAAGGAGCTAATACCGGAGGTCATTTGGCTCACCTCGGGGGTGCGCTGCTGGGTTTCGTTTTTATCAAACAACTTCAGGCAGGCAATGACTGGAGCGTTTGGTTTAACAATTTTGTACAAGGTGTGCGCAACTTCTTCGATACTTCTTCCTCAGGGAAAAAAAGAGCAAAACCAAAAAAGAAAAAAAGTCCGCTTGTGGCCATCCGAAATCCAAGGCTAAAAAAAGCCAAGCCGGAACACAAATCAGATACCCCGGACGCCGTACAGGAACGGGTGGATGCCATTTTAGATAAAATTAGAAAACACGGCATGGATAGCCTGACGGATGAGGAAAAAGAATTTTTGTATAACGCCAGTAAAAAATAACCCCACTCCTACCCGATGAAGCACTGGGTTTTTCGTTTACTTCGCTTGTTAAACTGGGGATTGGTCATTGTTACTATGACGGCCTACCTTGCTCCCTTTGTGAGTCCATCTGAATTTTGGCCGTTGATGCTGGCAGGATTACTATTTCCTGTTTTTTTAGTTTTAAATATAAGTTTTATAATATTTTGGATGGTGTTTAGAAAGTGGAATTTTTTAATTTCTCTTTTCTGCATCTTATTGGGCTGGGGACACATCCAAAGTATATATGGGTTTAATTTTACTGCTTCTATTGAGCAAGCAGAGGAGAGCGTTCATGTCCTAAGTTATAATGTTCGGCGATTTGGAGGCAATTCTAAATCATATAAAAAAAATATATCTAAGTTATTGGAAAAAAATTGGGATGTTGTTTGCTTGCAGGAAACTGGTACAACTATTCACCAAATCACAAGACTAAAAAAGCATTTGGTAGATCTGAAAAAATTCAAGGAGATTTTCCCGATGCCTGAAAAAGCAGGAGTCATCCTTTCCCGACATCCCATTGAAAAAACAGGCATTCTCGATATTGGCAAAACAGGTAACTTCTGTGGGTACGCAGATATTAAAATTAATAAAAAAACTATACGTTTTTACAACCTGCATCTGGAATCCACGAGTATCAGCCCTTATACCGAAGCCATGGAGCAAGGAAAGGAGCTGGAAGAAACCCCACAGGAACAGGCAAAAAGTATCACAAAGCAGCTTCGCGATGCAGGCATCAAACGCGCCCATCAAGTAGACAAAATTATAAAACATATAAAAAAATCTCCACATCCCGTTGTGTTATGTGGAGATTTAAATGATACGCCTTTTTCTTATACGTATAATCAATTATCAACTTTGCTTCAGGATGGTTTTCATGAAAAAGGTCGTGGATTAGGTTCTACTTATGCCGGTATCATTCCGGCATTGAGAATAGATTATATATTAACTTCTCCTGATTTCAAAACACTTTCCTATGAAACCGGAGCAGAAACCTTTTCGGATCACTATCCGGTGGAGGCCAGAGTTACATTAAAATAAAATTTATGCTATAATTTTTTAACATTAATTTTTCCGTAATTAGTAATCATGTAAACGTCTTTCCCCTTAAATCCATAGAATCTATTATTTGAAAATACGATTTGATCATATTCGTTTGGCAAGGTAGATTGCTTACTCAATAAATTATACAAACCAAATTTTCCATTCTTTTTTGTAATGAGGGTGTTTTGAGCCTCTGCACTGATTTCCTCAAAAGATACCGGAAGGATTTCATTACCCAGTTTATCAATTAGTCCAAACTTGCCGTCTTTTCCTTTTATAGACAAATAAGTATAATTCGCATAATTTCCATAAGAATATGAATTAGCAGCATTCACTACCGGGAATATTCCGGCATAACCTTTATCGGTCAAAACCTGTCCTTCATTACTTAAAAAATACCAGTTAGATTTTTTACGAGCGGTCATGAATCCTCCTTTCAGGGTTTGGATTTCATCGTATTCTAATTTAGTAATCAGTTTGCCATAAATGTCCATCACGCCATATTTTTTGCCTTGTTCTACGATAAATAATTTATTATCCTGGATAATATCATCGTAATCACAAGTCGCAATTTCGACTGGTGTTCCGTTATTAATTTGAATGAGTCCACACTTATTTTTCTTAGAAGAAATAGCAACACTGTTATACCCTTTGATATCCATTCTATCGTATTCAAAAGGGAGGGTCACTTCTCCTTTCAAAGTCATGCAGCCATATTTTCCATCTTTATCGATAGCAAGGTAAGAGCCATCATTATAAGGACGTTCGTTAATTTTCCGGTACTCGATGGGAACAATGACTTTTCCTTTCTCATCTATAATTCCCATTTTATCCGCTTTTTTCACAATATAAATACCAGGTTCCTTAGCGGTAATAATGCGATCATACCAAGTCTCAAACTGAACCCTATCCTTCGCATCTACGATATTATACCGGAATTCACTCTCCTTAATAATAAATGCATTTCTACTTTTTATCTTTTCAATTTGCATATACTTCGGTTCAATAATAAATTTTCCAGACAGGATACTGTAAACACCAAATCGGTTGACGCCTCCGGTTTTATCCAGAACCCGAACGTAATTTTCCATCCCTGAAATGGTTCCTATCTCAGAATATTTAAAAGCCAGCAATTCGTTATTATTAGCATCGATCAAACCATAGCCGCCCTTTTGTGCCCGATAGATATTCTTTTCCAGCAGGCTCAGGGCCGTATATTGAACCGGGATTTGCCAATCTTCCGTCATCAGATTAAAGACTCCAAATTTTCCGCCCAGACCCAATATGAGTTCTGTTTTCCCGGAAGCACTATACGTATTCGTTCGAAAAACTCTGGGCAGAAGAATATCTCCTTTCTTCAAAATACCATACTCTTTATAATACCCTTCCTGCTTTTTATCATAAAATAATTCATAGCCATCAATGATGCGGGAAGTTGCGTAGCGGGTGTTTTTATTGCGCGTGTATTCGCTGTCTATATTCCTTGGGGCCTGCATTGGAGGAGGTGGTTCTTCTATTGAAAATTCCTCTACCTCCTCAATAATTGGCGGTGGCGATTCTTTAACCTGAGCCAAAACTCCATTATTTAAAAAACACGTAACTGCAAAAAACAAAATTAATTTTTTCATTTATAATAATTTTTATTTTATAAAAATGAAGAGAAAAGGCAGGATAAAGGTAATAACATTATAACAATTGTTTTTTCAAAGAAGTTTCTTCTTCTTCAAAATCCAAGCTATTCATCTCCTCTCTTAAATATTGGATTTTATCTAAAGTATTTCTAATGAATTTTTGATGCCTTTCTGTATCCGGAAAAAAGGGACGATGCGCCACCGCTTTTTTTATATTTTCAATTTTCTCATTTAATTCCATTGTA
>JAHDCK010000202.1 GCA_020629915.1 Saprospiraceae bacterium | reverse complement strand
ATCAAAAACTCATTTCAAATTAAATTTAACATTATTATGTCCAGTTACTTATACTTTTTTAAAAATAAAAAATTTAAAAAATATGTATCATAAAAATATTCTAGGAGCTATTGGAAACACCCCATTAGTTCAACTCAACAAAGTGGTCAAGGAAGTTCCTGCCACGGTACTTGCCAAAGTAGAATTTTTTAACCCCGGAAATTCTATCAAAGATCGCATGGCACTGCAAATGGTGGAAGACGCCGAAGCCCGGGGCGATATTCAGCCCGGCGGAACGATCATCGAATGTACTTCCGGCAACACCGGGATGGGCATTGCCATCGCTGCAGCAGTCAAAGGTTATCGTTGTATCTTCACGACGACGGATAAACAATCCAAGGAAAAAGTTGATATATTAAAAGCTGTGGGAGCAGAAGTAATCGTTTGTCCGACGAATGTGGAGCCGGATGATCCGCGTTCTTATTACTCGGTAGCAGAGCGATTGAGCAAGGAAATTCCTAATTCGTATTGGTGTAATCAATATGATAATTTATCAAATACTAAGGCGCATTACCTCACCACCGGCCCTGAAATCTGGGAACAAACCGAAGGGAAAATCACGCACCTCATCGTGGGCGTGGGAACCGGAGGAACCGTTTCCGGCACGGCCAAATATTTGAAGGAACAAAATCCAAATATTAAAATTTGGGGCGTGGATACTTACGGTTCTGTGTTTAAAAAATACCACGAAACGGGGGAGTTTGACGAGAAGGAAATTTATCCTTACATCACCGAAGGCATCGGCGAGGATATTCTACCTAAAAATGTAGATTTTTCTCTAATAGATTATTTTGAAAAAGTAACCGATAAAGATGGGGCAGTGATGACCCGCCGCCTGGCACGGGAGGAAGGATTGTTGCTTGGATATTCCTGTGGCTCGGCAGTAGCCGGATTGGTGCAGTTGAAAGATCGATTGACTAAGGATGATGTGGTCGTCGTTATTTTTCACGATCACGGAAGTCGCTACGTCGGTAAAATTTTCAATGACGACTGGATGCGCGAGCGTGGATTTTTAGATGATGAAATTACCGTGAAAAATATCATTGATACCAAGGGCGATAAATCATTCCTTTCGGTTCAGGGGGATCAAAAAGTACGGGAGGTTTTAAATGTCATGAAAGAAAATGATATATCACAAATGCCTGTTATGAACAATGGAGATATTGTAGGTTCCGTGACAGAAAGCAATATTTTATCTTTTATATTAGAAAATCCTATGAATAATACGGAAAAATCCGTTTCCGAAATCATGGGGCAGCCGTTCCCGGAAGTGGATATTGATTTGCCGTGTAAAAAACTGAGTCATTATATTAGTAAGAGCATCCCGGCGGTTGTAGCGAAAGACAAGGCAGGGACGAAACATATTATTACGAAGTATGATATTATTCGGGTGTTGTAAAAGGTGTTATTGATATAAAGTATTTGTTTTTTGTTTATACAATATTGCTTGAGGTTAAATCTGCCATTTTTTTAAAAAATGGCAGATTTTGCTTTTGTACTCTTTCGTAAAGTGAAATACATTCTAGAAAAGATCATTTATCAAAACCTCGTTTTACTCGGATTTAACAGATGGAAGAATTTCATTTGTTAAATCCGAAACGGAGTGGAGGTTTTGATAAATGAACAATAGGTACAGTGGAAGAGCTTGAAAAACAAAATTGTATTATTACAATAAGATCCGTTCTCATTTGTTAGCTCGGGAGGAAATGAAGATCTGATAAATGATCTTTTACAAAATATAATTTCAACAAAAAATCACCCCATCTTTTTCACGCCCCTCAACATCTCCCGTTTCCCCGGAGGCCCAGGCAATTTTTCCACATCAAAACCAACCGCCTGTAAATTTCTCCTTACCGCTCCCTTGGCACAATAGGTCACTAAAATTCCATCCGGTAAAAGCGCGTCGTACATTTTAGTTAGCAGATCGATTTCCCACAACTCCGGCTGCGCATTTGGTGCAAATGCATCAAAATAAATAATATGAAAGGAATTTTTAATGGAAAGTTCCTGAAATTTTATATTTAGTTTTTTAAAATTAAAATGCTCAGAAATTTTATAAAACTCATCCCAAACAGGTTGATGGATTTGATTTAAATAAGAAGAAGTTTCGGGATGAGATAAGCGTTCCGCAAAATTGAGTTGTGCGGCAATTTCTTCCGAAACCGGAAAGGCTTCCAATGAAGTATAATTTATTTTAATATTATACTTTTCTGCTTCAATAGCGGTCATCAAGGCATTTAGTCCCGTTCCCAATCCCGTTTCAAGGATAGCAATTTCTTTGATTTGATTAGAAAAATAATGCAGACCTGCATCCAAAAAGACGTGCTGCGTTTCCTGAATAGCTCCAAAACGCGAATGATAGGGTACACCAAATTGACCGGAGAGAACGGAATGAGATCCGTCGTTTGTCAAAAAAATCCTGTCCGCTTCCATAGACTTTACCTCGTTGATTCAGCTCAAAGCTAAAAAGCATTTCGGAAAAAACAAACCGAAAGAGGACAGGACGGGATATTATTTTACTTCCTTATGCAAAACAACCGCCTCCATATAATTAGGCTGTTCGATTTTTTCGTAATTCTGCAGGATTTGTCCGGGGCATCCGTAGCCACGGTTACAGGAAGTGAAAGTAGATAAACAAACTGCGCCAATAGCGCAAAACATTCCGAATTTTCCAATAAGGTTTTTCATAATTCTATTTTTAAGAAAGTTTAAAAGAATGAGTCGCCAAACTCAATAAGCCTGACACCATTACATTACGGCAAAAAGAATAAAAATGTTCCGGTAATCAGTGTATATTTCTCTCTATAGGAATTATGAAAATGTTAATAAATAAAATAAGGATTGGAATGTGATTTAAATAACCGATTTCCATTCCGAAAAATTGTATCTGCATGGAAATTATTGCAGATTTTTTTCACCTTTGCCAAAGAAAAATTTTTTTTAACAATTCCTGTTTTTGGAAGAGAAAATTTTAAAAAATGAAAATTCACCTCATCGCTGTAGGCGGAAGCGTCATGCACAACCTCGCTATCGCATTAAAGAAAAAAGGATACGAAGTCACCGGCTCGGATGATGAAGTGTACAACCCGGCCAAAGATAGACTGGCTGCGCATGGCCTCCTGCCTGAAAAAGAGGGGTGGGATGAGCGGAGAATTTCAGGGGAACTGGATGCGGTTATCGTAGGGATGCACGCCAGAAAAAATAATCCCGAATTGCTCAAAGCGATGGAGTTGGGCGTTCGCGTGTATTCCTTTCCGGAATACATATATGAACAATCCAAGGATAAAATCAGGCTGGTAGTAGCCGGGAGTCATGGCAAAACAACAACGACCTCCATGGTCATGCACGTCCTAAAACATGCGGGTTTGGAATTTGATTATCTGGTTGGAGCGCAATTGAAAGGCTTTGACACAATGGTCGGCCTCTCGGACGCACCCCTGATTGTTTTGGAGGGAGATGAATACCTATCCTCCCCGTTGGACCTTCGACCGAAGATCCTGCACTACCAGCCCCACGTCACAGTGATAACCGGGGTAGCATGGGATCACGTCAATGTATTCCCAACTTTTGAAAATTATTACGGCCAATTTGTGAAATATGTGACAGGTTTAAATGAGAAAAGCAAGTTGTTTTATTTTGAGGAGGATGTTTGGTTGAATAAAATAATAAAAGAGGAGGAAGTGAAAGCTGAGGTAAAGTCATATAAAGGTTTTGAGAATTTGATTGAGGATGGACAGTATTATTTATTGTATAATAATAATAAAACGCCCCTTAAAATCTTTGGCCAGCACAACCTCGAAAACCTGCGTGCGGCTTACTTGCTTTGCCGGGAAGCAGGCGTGACGGACGAACAATTTTTAGCGGCCGTTCCTTCCTTCGAGGGAGCGGCTAAACGTTTGCAAACTTTATATAAAAATAAAAACTTTACAGCTTTTCTGGATTTTGCTCATGCCCCTTCTAAGGCCAGAGCAACAACAAATGCAACGAACAAACTTTATCCCAAACGGGACTTAGTGGCCGTTTTAGAATTGCATACCTATAGTAGTCTAAATAAAAATTTCCACGAGGAATATCAGCATACCTTACTAGCAGCAGGGGAGGCACATGTGTTCTATAGCGAACACACTTTGAAGATGAAAAAGCTGCCTTATTTCGAGCCGGAGGAACTGGCAGAAAAGTTCGATCATCAGAATCTGAAAGTCTGGACAGATAGCCGAAAATTATTCGATTATCTCCAAACCCAATCCTGGGAAAATAAGACCTTACTCCTAATGACTTCCGGGACTTTTGACAAGTTAAATTTACAAGAAGAAATTGAAAAATTATTATAAAATACTACACAATATCAGTGTTTTTGATATGGGTAATATCTACTAAAGTATAATACCAGCGCACTTGTCCAACTTTAGCGGCTTTGGCTAACAAATTTGTCCAAAACGTATAAAAAACTTCTGTATCATAAATGACCTGGCATCCGGCGGAATAAGCTCCGACGGTTTTATTTTGTATAACAACTGTATCTTCGGACTCAATATATTGAATATTATCCAATAAGTTTTCTCTGTTATTATCCGTGTGGATTAGAAGTTGCTCCTTGAGTTTTTTTATTAGAATTTTTACGCCTGTAATCGGAAAATTCCCCAGCGTTTCAAACAAGTGGTCCACCCGAATTTTATCCAATTTAGCTTCATCTGTACTCTGCCGAATCCCTCGCAAAGCCTTGACAAAAAGCTGCCCGGCCTTCCCGTCAATTTCCTTCAACTCCGGAAAATAACGCATCTGGAAGTTGACAATTTGAATGATGTGATTATCTGTAATCTCTTGTTTTACAAGGGCTTTATCCAGATTTTCCCAGTTTGCCATCGTCTTTTTGTCCAGAATATCCAGTTCATCCAAAATTTCCGTAAACTTCTCCCGCTCGGCTTTTGAGCGTTTTCTAAACCAGTAATTCACCAGCCATTCCCGCACGGCATCTATTTCCACTATCGTTTTTTTACTCCCCTGTGAAACCGTAATTTTTCCGTCTTTTAATCCTTCATTTTTCAAGGCGGGTGCATTGGCTAATCCTAGTAGATTTTTGTAAGACGATTGCGTTTTATCAATCCCGTAACGACTTAATATTAAATAAATTTCAGATAAGATTAAATTTAAATCTAACAAAGCTTTCTCATCCCAGTTAGTGCTGGGCGTACCGGTTTGGATATTCCCAAAGCCGTGATTGGATAGCCAGTATTTTTTGCCTTTGGGTGTACTTCCGGGAAACACGAAGCTATTTCCACCTTGATGAAAATTCATGGTCGTATCTCCCTTGCACCAGGTAAACGTGCCTTCATCGGATTCCTGCTTAATGGCATTTTGGGTGCGGCCTGCGGGTTGGCGAATGAAGTGATAGCCCGGAACAAGAGTTACGGTTTGTGGCATGAGTTGACGATACTTTACCCGGTTGCCGGGTTCGGTAGTTGCCGTATCCAGTTCTACTCTTTTTATCCGTTCTTCTCCCTGCTTTTCCAGCCAACATTGTGCAATCGTATCGTTATAATGTGTATTTATTTTTTTATCTAAAACGCGCCGCAGACCAATGAGGTTGACAACACCCGGCTGGTCTGACCAAAGTCCGTTTTTGCTGAAAACAATATTTTTAAAAAAATCATATAACGCCGCTTCTCCGTCATTGAGTTTTGGAATCATTAACTTTTCACCCGTAGTAAAATCTGTCCAGATTTTATTGTTGACTTCTGTAAAAAATTGTTCTTTTTGTTTTTTAATTATATTTTTAAAAAATCCACTTCCAGGCAATCCATCCGCCTGCCGCAAAATTTCGGGCAGGGCAGCAGCGGTTAATCCTTTGTCTTTTATCGCCTTATCGAGTTGGCATTTTATCAGATAAATGATTCCTTCATCCGGTATGATTTTTTCGTTATCAGCTGCCGTTCCGTTGAGGGAAACCGGAGACAGATATTCGTCCTTATATTTTTCAAATACGAATTGCATTAATTTTATAATGCCGTTCCAGTTGTAGTTTTGAAGGATAAAGTTCCTTGATTTTGTGACGTCAATTTGCTTGGTTTCCTGGGCCGATTCTGCGGATATATGCACTTTTATGACCCCATTTTCAAGAACCAAGTCATAAGGCTCCGCTCCAAATCCTTTTTCCTTTACCTTACTTTTTTCAGTGATGGATTTGATCAATTGCTTTAGGTCTTCACTTTTAGGAGCGATGAAGCCTGGTTTTTTGGCGGCTTTTTTCAGGTTACTTTGAAAGAAAGAAATCGCTTCAATCGTCATCGGGATTTTACTTTCAGCCACTTCAAACAATCCCTTTTCCAGCATTTCCATAAAATCAACCGGGTCAGATTTTCCTTGTACGGTTTCTAACTTAAATTGATCAAGAGGTTTTTGCCAGCATTCCTGTAGGCATTCTTCAAAGTAGGCTTGTTTGGAAAGCAACTCGATTTGTAAAAGAGCAGATTGGATTATTCTCAGATCTCTGGCTTGGTTTTTTCCGTCTTTCCCGACGGAACTTTTGATTTTCAGCATGGTTTTGGAGGGTTTTAACAGTTATAAAAACATTGTATTAACCCTTAAATTATAAAAAAATAAGGAATTTTGTATTTAACAGAACATTAGGAAAAGTTCTTCAAAACAGATTCTAAAGAAATCCTATATTTGCAGCTTATTAAAATTTTTACCCTTGTCAGATAGCGTTGTCATAATTCCCACCTATAACGAAAAAGAAAACGCGGAAAAGATCATCGAAGCGGTCTTTGCCCTGGACAAGGATTTTCACGTATTGATCGTAGATGATAGCTCTCCGGATGGAACGGGGGACATCGTGCGTGGATTACAAAAAAAATATCCAAAAAAATTACATTTGGAAGTCCGTACCGGAAAACTGGGCTTGGGAACGGCTTACATCCACGGTTTTAGATGGGCTTTGAAGAAAGGATACGACTATATTTTTGAAATGGATGCTGATTTTTCTCACGATCCAAATGATCTGATCCGCTTGTACAAAGCCTGCGCAGAGCAGGGCGGTGATATGTCGGTTGGTTCTCGCTACACCAGCGGCGGAAAAGTTAAGGACTGGCCAATGGATCGGATTCTGTTATCCTACGGAGCGTCCTGGTATGTTCGCCTGATTACCTGGATGCCGGTGAAAGATCCAACCGCGGGTTTTGTCTGTTATACCAGTAAAGTGCTGCGGGATTTGGATTTGGATAAAATTCGATTTGTTGGTTATGCTTTCCAAATTGAGATGAAATTTTCTATCTATAGTTTGGGGTATAAAATTGTAGAAGTGCCTATTACTTTTATTGATAGGGTAGAGGGAGTTTCTAAAATGAGCAGTGCCATTTTCAAAGAGGCATTCATCGGCGTGATCTCCATGCGCTGGAAAAGTTTTTTCAATTCTTATAAGAAAGTTTAGGAAGTTCAAGAATCAAGTTCAAGATCAAATGACGAGCAGGGCGTGGTTTAGGAACAGGTACAAGTTCAAGAACCAAGATCAAATGACGAGCGGGGTGTGCTTATTTTTTCTTATATGGTCTTATGTGCCTTATATGGTTCAAAGAAATGAAATAGAACCAGAAATTTTTTATGAAATAAAAAATCTGCGTCCTGTTTGAACTTGCGCTTAATTCTTGCGCTTGAACTTGATCTTGATTCGGGAAGTTTGCATTTTAAAAAATAATGTTTTAAATTTATGCAACAATAATTTTTAAGCAGAGCAATTTTCTGTTTTAAGTAGAAACATATCTTATTAACTCCGTAGGAAATCCACGCGTTTTTAGTTAAAAAGTGGGTTTTTGGGTCGTTTTGTGTGCATTTGTGGGAAAAATAGTCTATATTTGATCCCCAAATCGCTTATATACCCGTATGACCCGTTTTGCAGGAGAATTCAATGTAAAAATAGACGCCAAGGGGCGAATCCGACTCCCGGGAAAGCTGCTTCAACAATTGGAGCCTTTTCGGACGGATGGGTTTATGATGAATCGTGGTTCAGAGCGTTGCGTTGTGATGTATCTCATGCAGGATTGGGATCGCATCGTCGCCGGATTTGAGCGATTGAATCGCTTTGTCAAACAAAACCGGGAATTTGTCCGATACTTTCACCGGGGATGTACCGAGATAGAGTTGGACTCCGCTGACCGTCTTTTGTTGCCAAAGCACTTGGTGGGATATGCGCAGATGGATAAAGAAGTTGTCATTCTGGCGTATTTGGATAGAATAGAATTTTGGAGTCAGGAAGTGTACAATGAAGAAATGGCAGATGAACCACAGGATTTTTCCGAGTGGGCATCTGAAGTGATGGGAAATTCAACTCCTGATATGTAAAATAATATAACAATGTACCATGTTCCTGTTTTATTCAATGAATGTGTAGCAGCATTAAATATACGTGAAAATGGTATCTATATAGATTGCACTTTTGGTGGCGGAGGTCATTCAAGAGGCATTCTCGAAAAACTGGGCAGCGATGGAAAATTGTTCGCTTTTGATCAGGACAAAGCCGTGCTTCCCAACCAACCCGACGATAACCGCTTTAAACTAATCCCTCATAATTTCAGATATATTAAAAAATTTCTGAGATTGGAAGGCATCCGACAGGTGGATGGCATCA
>JAHDCK010000201.1 GCA_020629915.1 Saprospiraceae bacterium | reverse complement strand
TTAAAAAATCAATAAAGTCTTGAATTTTGCTTCTTTGTTTCAAGACAAAGAAGAATAAAATATATGTTTAATTCAATGATTAAAGAGGTGAAGGCCAGATGAGAAAACAAAAAATTTTAAAAAACAATTTTTATAACTATTGATAAGGCTTTATTTAACCCTTATCAATAAATAACATCAAATTATACAAAACCTTTTGTTTTCAACCTTGTGGCTTCTATTTTTACTTTTAAAAACATAGACTCAAACAGCTTCTTAAACAATCAACATGGCATCCCCATAACTGAAGAACCGATATTTTTTCTTCACCGCCTCGTTGTAAGCCTCCAGGATCAACTCCTGACCGGCAAAAGCGCAAACCATAATCAGCAAACTGGATTTAGGTAAGTGCATATTGGTAATCATACTATTGGCAATGGTAAAATCATAGGGCGGGAAAATAAATTTATTTGTCCAACCCTCCACCGGCTTAAGCAATCCTTCGGCAGACACGGCAGATTCAATGGAGCGCATACAAGTTGTCCCCACGGCACAAACCCGACGTTTCTCCTGAATGCCCTTGTTAACCACATCGCAGGCTGCCTGATTCACTTTAAAATATTCAGCATCCATTTTGTGCTTGGAAAGGTCTTCTACTTCGATATTTCTAAACGTACCCAAGCCAACGTGCAAGGTCAGTTCTGCAAAATCAACGCCTTTGATTTCAAAGCGTTTCATCAGCTCCCGGCTAAAGTGCAGACCAGCAGTCGGAGCCGCTACGGCACCCATTTCCTTGGCGAAAACGGTTTGATAGCGCTCTTTATCCAGGGCTTCGGCTTCTCGATGCAGGTATTTTGGCAGGGGTGTATTTCCAAGTAGGTGCAAGGCAGCGCGAAATTCTTCATCCGTTCCGTCAAAAAGGAAACGAATGGTTCGACCACGGGAGGTGGTGTTATCCACGACTTCTGCTATGAGTACATCGTTGTCATTTTCGTCGCTAAAGTAAAGCTTGTTGCCCACCCGAATTTTACGAGCGGGATCGACTAGTACATCCCAAAGGCGCATTTGAATATTCAGCTCTCTGAGGAGGAAAACCTCGATCCGTGCTCCGGTTTTTTCCTTGCGGCCATACATCCGTGCCGGAAAAACTTTTGTGTTATTTAAAATCATAACATCTTCCTCATCAAAATATTCGAGCACGTCCTTGAAAACTCTATGTTCAATTTTACCGGTTTCCCGGTGGACAACCATCAATTTAGAATCGTGTCGATTTTCGGTCGGATATTTGGCAACTAACTTTTCAGGTAAGTCGAAATTGAAACTGGATAACTTTACTCCCACGTTTTAGGCTTTTCGTTAAAAATGAACGCAAAGATAGCAATTATTGCCTTAAATTTGAGCGGTTTTTTTTGCTTGTGAGAAAGAAGTAACTTACACTGAATTATAATCTTTTTATTTATATAAAACAAACACCATGAATCCTCCTCCATATAAGAGTCACCCCTGGCATGGAATTGAAATCGGGCCAGATGCTCCGGAAATTATCACGGCATTTATTGAGGTCGTTCCTACGGATACGGTCAAGTACGAAGTGGACAAAGAAACAGGTTATTTAAAAATAGATCGACCTCAAAAATTTTCTAATATTATTCCTTCTTTATATGGGTTTATTCCAAGGACGTATTGCGACAAGGAGGTAGCCGCTTATTGCATGGATAAAACCAACCGCAGTGGCATAATTGGAGACGGTGATCCGCTGGACATTTGTGTATTGACGGAACGAGAGATTACACACGGAGATATTTTGGTACAGGCCATTCCCATTGGTGGCTTGAGGATGATAGACGGAGGAGAAGCAGATGATAAAATTATTGCAACGCTAAAAAATGACGAGGTGTACCAGCACTGGACAGACATTGATCAAATTCCTCCAGCCATTATCAATCGACTAAAACATTATTTTTTGACGTATAAACAAATCCCGGATGCAGAAAATGAGATTTGTGAGATCACCCATGTGTATAACAAAGCAGAAGCCCATGAGGTTATTCGGAGAAGCCGGAAAGATTATATTGAAACATATATTCACAAGTAAAATAAAAAAGCCTCTACGAAAAATCGTAGAGGCTTTTTTATTTCTTATGTAAAAATTTTAAATTTCTTTTTCAATCAACTCTACGAGCTTAGTTGCTTCTACCGGGTTTTTCCCATTTTCCTTTGCTATATCCAGTGCTTTTTTTGCAGAAACTAATGCCTCAGATTTTTTACCCAGTTTATAAGCAATTCTCGTATAAGTAATATACTGTGCATACTCTCCACCGTTATCCATAGCTTTCTTAGCCCACTTTTCCGCTTTCTTCAGAGCTTTATTATCTTTTGGAAACTGTTTATCCACCGTATCTGCAATTCGGTGTAATCCGGCTGCCTGATTTTTTACATATCTTTTAATATATTTATCGGAAGCCTTTAAATAGGCCGGCGCATTTTTAGTTTTGAGCGCGAAGTCCATATCCTTTTTCATTCCAAACTCAACAGCCTTATCCGGACAATGCGTTGCCATTTTTTCCTTTGCTTCTGCCAGCAAATCTTCACTTTCAAACTCTATGGCTTTAGCCACCGTTCTATTACAAGCCTTTTCTATCAACTGCTCCACTTTATGTTTAGATTGTCTTTTTTCGATACCTTCCCGGTGTTTTATTAATAAATTAAAAATACGGGAATCCGCTTCACCTACGGCATCAAAAATAAAATCCAGATTTTCAGGTGTCGTGAGATCTTCCTGAGATTTTAAATATTCATTGGCGACTTTAAGGTGAGGTTTTCCTGCTTTATTGAGTGCTTTCACGTATTTGCGGATAAAAGCCGGATCACGGTCGCCTTTTTCGTACTTGGCATCCAGCTCTTCTACATTCAGTCCTTTGCGCATGACCATATTAGCCAATTGAAGAAACTGCGGAATTTTTTGCGCGCCCACTTGTCGGTGGACGATCTTCCCCTCTCCATCAATATATAATAAGGTAGGATAAGAAGCGACCCGATACTTTCTGGCAAATTTTGGCCCCTCTCCTTTTTCCATATCTATTTTCATTGGGATGAAATGTTGGTTATACACTTCCCCCACTTTAGCATCCGGAAATACGTTTTTTGCCATTCGTTTGCAAGGGCCACACCAGGTGGTATAGGCGTCTACAAATATAATTTTGTCTTGTTCTTTAGCCGCTTCCAGTGCTTCTTCCCAGCTTCCTTTAAAAAACTCGATGCCCTGCGCTTTTATTCCTGTTGCAGAGGAAAGCACCAGCAATATCAGTAGTATTTTTTTAATATTCATTATTATTATTTTTAAGTTTTTCTTTATTCTTCTTTTACAATCCAATAAAGCAATTTACGTTATTTCATTGTACAATTCAGAGGGATTAACAAATGGTTAACAACAGTTTTCCAATCTTTGGAATACAAAGGTAATGCCATTAGGTCAATTCCTATTGTTTAAAAAAATACAAAACATGAGAAACCAGTTCAATCTTGCGACGTTGACCGGGATTATTGTCACCCTTTTTGGCCTGTTTTTACTAACTACTTTTGTCATCCGTATTCAAAGAGAAAGCTATGAACGCCTCCTAAATAGCACAGATGAACAAATATTATTTGGTATCATGATGGGAGCTTTGATGACTGGCATGGGAATGGTGTTGAGGATGAAGTGGAGTCGTCTCTTTTTTGTTATTGTATTAATCATTATCCTGGCAACCGCCACCTTTTTGTTAAGCCAGGAATTGACCAAAGCTATCCATTCCAGAGACTGGATGATTGCAGTTAGCGGCAGCATACTTATTTTAGGATTTCTAATCTACCTCATTTTAGTTTTTACCAATGAAACCATTATCCGGGAATTTGAGAAAAACTTCTTTGAACCCAGCCGGAAAGAAGACGATCTTTTAGATATTTAATGCTCATCTTAACAACGCTACAACCCACTAAAATTTTGATTTCCGCTGTGAAACTGTTTACTTTGCATGGATTTTTCGCTCCCTAATGCGGGAGGGGAGGATCTCTATTTTTTACAATTGAAAAATCAGCGACAAAATCCTGATTATCAATCAATTGCAAACAAAGCCCACAATTCGTTGAATTGACTATAAAACAGGTTGGGTTTCGTACTTTTTTATAAAAACATTCAAATCTCCATTTTAAATGGCTTTAATTTCTAAAATTCGTAATAATAGTTGGATACTTATTATCCTGATTGGTTTAGGTATGGCAGCCTTCCTTTTGATGGATATGTTCCAAAGTGATCGAAGTATTTTCGGTAGTTCTGCTAATTCTGTTGGGAATATTAATGGCAAATCTGTTTCGATTGCTGAGTTTCAGCAGAGAGATCAGGTTCTCTACGGAAATTCTAATATCGACCCTTATGTTCGCCGAGACAATCTTTGGGAACTTTTCGTCCAGGAAAACCTTCTAAATACAGAAGGAGAAAAACTGGGAATTGGCGTAGGAGATGAAGAGTTTGGTGAATTGATCGGGGACAAAGGGCAACAGTTCATTAGTCCGCTTTTGATCAATGAGTTCGGTGGCCCTCAAAGTTTTAATTTTAATGACTACCGCACCAATATTATCGGTGCCATTCGCGGAGGGCAGGTAACCAACCCCAACTTCCAGGCTCGCTGGACTGATCTGGAAAGACGCATTGCCCTGGATCAAAGTCGAACTAAATTAGCTTCATTGGTATCTAAAGGCTCTTTCACCCCTACATGGATGGTAGAACTCGAAAATATCAATCAAAATCAAAAAGCAGATTTTGAATATGTTTTTGTTCCTTTTGATGAAATTGAAAATGATGCTGTCACTGTAGAGGATGCAGATATTGCTTCTTATATGAAAAAAACACCAAGTCTATTTACCACTAAGGAGCCTACACGCACAGTAGAATATATTTCCTTTGACATTGTTCCCTCTTCAGAAGATTCTGCTAAACTAAGAAAAGAATTAGCAGATATTATTGGTGATTTCCGAACTGGAAATGATACAACGATCACAGCTACAAGAAATGGTGAATTAGATGGAGCCTATTTCAAGAAAGATGCGCTGGGGAATACTTCCATTGCTGATTCTCTTTTCAAGGTTCCTGTCGGGACAGTAATTGGCCCTTACATTGAAAAAGATCGCTATCGATTGGCAAAAGTAGTTGATAGAAAAATTTTACCGGATTCTGTTCAGGCCAGACATATTTTGAGACCAGGGAATAATCCAACTGAACTTCAGGCTTCCAGAAAACTAGTGGATAGTTTGATTACTGTTCTAAATTCAGGAAAAGTTCCTTTTGACACGCTGGCCTTGAAATTTGGTACGGATGGAACCCGAAATAACGGTGGGGATCTGGGAATGAAAGCTCCCGGAGCTTATGTCAAACCCTTCAACGACCTCGTATTTTATCGGGCAGTGCCTGGAAAATACTACAAGGTAGAAACCCAATTTGGAGTACACATCGTCGAAGTGACCAAATCCAAAAAGACGACAAATACTTCTGGTGTCCGGGTAGCTTATTTAAACAAGCCGATTATTCCAAGTGAGGCAACTCAGCAGGCTGTTTATGATAAAGCACTTAAATTTCAAAGCGAAAATAAAACGCTGGCAGATATGAAAAAGAATGCGGAGGCACAAGGCATAAAAGTGTTTTCTGCTCCTCGTTTGACTCAGAACGGGTATCAGCTGGAAGGACTTGATCCGGGTGAAACTTCCCGTAATATTGTAAAAAAAGCCTATCTATCAAGTGTAGGGGATCGCTTCCCGGATATTTATACGTATGAGGCAACACTTTATGAAAATTTCTACAGGAATAAATATGTGATTGCAGGGCTTGCTGCAACCGCTGCTGCCGGAGCGTCGAATCCTGCTGATTACCGATCAGGTTTGGAAACACTGGTGCGCAATGAGAAAAAGGGAGAAATGATTGCGGAAAAAATGAAGGGGAGTGATTTGGCGGCCATTGCGGCAGGTTTTGAGGAAGTCGAAGTACAAAAAGCGGAAGGCGTGAATTTCAATTCCGGATTTTTGCCGAATAATATTGGAAATGAACCTAAGGTTGCAGCGACTGCATCCGGTATGAATCTAAATGATGTTTCTGAGCCCATTATTGGGAATACAGGTGTTTACGTCATAAAAGTTATCAATAAGGCACAATCTGAGGAAAATCCAAATATCGCCGGTATGCGTAAAGCTGTTTCAACTAAAATGGCAGGACAGGCAGACCAACGATTGATGGAATCTATGAAGAAAATGTCTGATGTGGAAGATGCCCGTTTTAGATTTTACTAGAATACTGGTGTACATTTTCTCATTTTAAAAAAAGGGAATGGCTTATTGAAGCCATTCCCTTTTTTTGTTTCCACCCAAAATAAAATAAACCGCATCTTAATTTTGTTGTTGTATCGTAAAGCAGGAGAGTTGAAGTTGCGGCTTTATTGCAAAACCCCTTATTTTTTGTTATTTTAAGATCAACCCTATTCTGCTAATCCAAATATCTTTATTTTTACAAATATGTTTATTAGAAAAATATCCCCGCTGTTAATGTTCCTTATTTGTGTTTTTTCTATTCAAGCACAAAAACTTAAAATTTCTGAAAAAATATCCATCCGCAATGATGATGGATATGAAATTTTAGGTAAAATAAATGATATGATTTATCTCTACCGGGATCGTCCGGAGTCTTATCAGATTCAAACTTTTGATAAAAATATGAATTTGAAATGGACAAAGGAATTAGAGTTGGAAAAGAGGCGAGTCAGAATTCTTCATCTGGTCAATAGACAAAACCGGATCACTCTTTTATACCAATATAAAAACAAAGGTAATACTTACATCAAACTCCGAGAATATGATCCGACCTTATCCCTCTCCTCTTCTGATACTATCATGGTTATGGAGCAACGCCCCTTTTCTCCCAACTGGATCGTTTATCCCTCGCAAAATAAACGGGTACTCGCTTTTGAGAATGTAGAAAAAAGTACGCGGTTTGAGGGGTTTACTTTTGACCTGAATACAAAAAAAATTATATGGGAAAAAACTCTAACCCCCTCTGATTATAACCGCAATATCAATCATCATCAAACACTAGTGGGCGATGATGGTAGTTTATACATCATAACCGATTATGACAATCGCAAATTAGCCAGAAAAGATACCCGATTTAAAATATTTAAATACCATCCAAAAACGGAGGAAAGCATTGAGCAAAATATTCACCTGGAAGAAAAACTTTGGTTTGATGCTGAGTTTGCCCTGGACAATCTTAACGGTAGCCTTCTTGCAGGCGGATTGTATTCAGAGCGTCGCACTTCCGAATCTAACGGAATATTTTATCTCAATGCTCCCGTAAATAACCTCGAACAATATACTCTTGAATTTACGGCCTACGATGAAGAATTGCTCAAAAATTTACTAGGCAAGGAGGTACAAAATCCTCATACTGTAAAGGAAGTATCTATTCAGGATGTCATTTTGCGGAGGGATGGTGGAATTTTGCTGGTAGCTGAACTCAACAAGAAATTCACGCGGCAAAATGCCAGTCGCTTTAATAATGCTTATCGCGATTATGCTTCTTTCCAAGTAGATTATTACTATGAAGATATTATGGTTATTTCTCTGCACCCCAATGGACAGATACACTGGAATAAAGTGCTGCACAAGTATCAATATTCTCAGGATGATGATGCTATTTTCTCCTCCTATTTTTTATTAAAAACCAAATCCAGTTTGCGGTTTTTATACAATGATGAAATCAAATCTGAAAATAATGTCAATGAATATATTGTCATAGGCAATGGTCAGTATGAACGCCAAAATCTCTTTAGCACCGCTGGTGAAGAAATCCGGTTGCGCTTGAAAGATGCCCGGCAGGTTGCGGGTAACGAAATTATTATTCCGAGTGAATACCGATTAGAACTTAGGCTCGTCAAGCTGACCTATTAGGAGGGCATTGAAATAGGTTTTTCCAAATAAATCTGTTAGAGCATGTTTAAAATTTCATGATTTTCAAAACATTTCTGTTTTTTCCCCGTTTTGGAAAAGTAACAAAACTTTAGTTATTCGAAACAACACTTACGCTTTCATTCATTGTTAAAATCCAATTTTAAATGAAATCAATGTTGTTCTGCCTCCTATGGTGTGTTGGGATCGGCACCATTTTTCAAAACTCAGATCCAGCAGCAGCCTATTTTCAAAAAGCTGCTCTTCAGGTTCAGGAAGGTCATTTTAAAGATGCTATTCAATCTTATTCCGCCGGTATTCAATCAGAAAATAAACCCAATCCACGCTCCTATAATGATCGTGGATTTGCAAAAATTCACATTGGGGAATTTGAAGGTGCCCTGCTGGATTTTGAGCAAGCGCTAAAGATTGATCCCAATTATATTGGCGAATGTTATAACGGTGGGATTTATTTTAAAATGGCTGTTTGCTACGAAAAAACCGAGCTACCAGAAAAAGCATCCCAATGTTATGAAAAACAAATCCTCCAGTTTGAGAAAAACGGAGGTGGGCTGGATATGGAAAATTGTTTGCTTCAGACTGTTCAAATGCCATTTTAAGATAATCCACGTCTATATAGACTATCTTGAATTTTAAAGGTAATTCTAACTAAGTAACCGGCCACAATAATCCTTAAAATACTTTGAACGATTTTTTAATTT
>JAHDCK010000200.1 GCA_020629915.1 Saprospiraceae bacterium | reverse complement strand
ATCATTCAATTAATTTATTGGGTTGGAATATTTAGTCGGCTTATTTTTTATAAAAATAAAAAAAATACGAACGATATAAAATATCCTCCCCTCAGCCTTATCATCTGTGCAAAAAATGAAGCCACAAATTTAGAAAAAAATCTCCCCTCCTTTTTGTATCAGGATTATCCAAAATACGAAGTGTTGGTGGTAGATGATGGTTCAGAAGATGAGACCCAAGACGTTTTAAAAAAATTTCAAGAGGAAAACGCCCATCTGCGAGTGCTTACCTTACCCAAAATGACCCGCCCGGTTCAATCCAAAAAGTATCCGCTGAGCAAGGGTATCGAAGCTGCCCAATACGACTGGCTTTTGCTCACGGATGCCGATTGCAGGGTCCAAAATGGCCTTTTTTTAAAAAAAATGAAAAAAAGTGGTGGAAATTTTATGGAAATTGTCCTCGGAATGAGTCCATATTATAGAGGGTTTTCTTTTTTGAATACCTGGATACGGTTTGAAAACAGCCTGACCGCCATCCAATATCTGTCTTTTGCCCTTATCGGAATGCCTTATATGGGTGTAGGCAGAAATTTATTATACAAAAAAGAACTCTTTGAAAATGCGGGTGGTTTTAAAAGTCATGAAGGGTTAGCGTCTGGTGACGATGATTTATTTATCAATGCCGTCGCCCATAAAAACAACACGGCCATCAGTCTGGACCCCGATACTTTTGTTTACTCCATCCCCAAGAAAACCTGGCGGAGCTACTGGCGACAAAAGGGAAGACATCTGAAAACAGGAGTGAAATACAAATGGCAGCACCAGTTCTTACTGGCTATTTTTGCCTTTTCTCACTTTTTTTTCTACTTATTATTGATTTTAACGCTAATAATGAACATTAGCACGTTATTTGTGGGTATCTTTACAGGAATAGTAGTAGTCCTTAAACTCGTGTTATACGCAGGAATCGCAAAAAGGTTTCATCAAAAAGACCTTATTTTCTGGTTTCCGCTTTTGGATGCTGCTTTTTTATTCTTTTACCCGTTAATAGCTCTGCTGACATTTCAGGGAGACCATAAAAAATGGACGTAAAAAGCACACAAAACAATCTTTCCCCCAAGGGGCAACAAGACTATGATTTAGTCCTGAAGGCCGTTAATCACAACGACCAAAAGGCCTATGCCGTGCTTATGGAGCGCTATCGCAATTCCATCTTCCACATGATGCTCAAAATGGTGCACAACCGGGATGATGCAGACGATCTCACTCTGGAAGCCTTCGGGAAAGCTTTCAATAAACTGGAAAAATACGAACCCAAGTACGCTTTTAGTACCTGGTTGTTTAAAATTGCTATCAATAATTGTATTGATCACATCCGTAAAAAACGGCTAAAAATGTTGTCCATTGATCAGCCTATGGGCGAGGATGACAAAAAGGATTATTCCGGTAGCCTAAAAGCCAGCGTCCTCGATCCGGAGGAAGAATTCATCCGGGAGCAATTGGTCAGTCTCATGCGGAGCGTCATGGGCAAGCTCAGTTATAAGTATCGCCTGATGATCGAATTGCGGTATTTTGAGGAATTGTCTTATGATGAAATTGCCAAGGAATTAGAAATTCCGCTTGGAACCGTCAAGGCTCAACTCTTTCGGGCGAAGGAAATTCTACTTAACCTCCTCAAGGATAATAACGCCAAAGGCCATCTCGACAACATCAAAAAGCGCAAGAAGTAACCCTTCATGATTCCAACTTATTTCCCCCAGCTTTCCGACCAGCAAAAAGATCAGTTCCGACAATTAGCCGAACTTTACCGAGACTGGAACACTAAAGTCAATGTCATTTCCCGAAAGGATATGGACAATCTGGAAGTGCATCACCTGCTCCACTCTATGGCAATTGCCAAATTCACTTCTTTTCAGCCCGGTTCTTCTGTTTTAGATTTGGGAACGGGTGGTGGCCTGCCGGGTTTGCCACTTGCTATTTTGTTTCCACAGGTAAAATTCCATCTCATTGACGGAACGCTTAAAAAAATCCGGGTGGTTCACGACATCATTGAGCAGCTCCAATTAAAAAATGCCATCGCCCAGCAACTCCGGGCAGAAGAAAATAAAAACAAATATGATTTTGTGGTTTCCAGAGCAGTCGCCCAACTGGATCAACTTTGGGATTGGAGTCGCCCGCTCCTCCGCCAACAACAAATCAATGCGCTCCCCAATGGATTAATCTGCTTAAAAGGCGGACAACTGGATAAGGAAATTAAATCCCTCGGCAAAAAAGCCTACACAGAAGTGATTCCATTAACGGATTATTTTGAGGAAGATTTTTTTGAAACGAAGCAGTTGGTTTATGTGCAGTTGTAGGGAGAGCTTTTTTCTTTAGAATTGATTCTTAGAAGGATTTCTATTAACTTCATTAGGAAATAACTTATCATGAAGGCAGAAAAGCATTTTAAGATCGTTAAAAAAATAAATTCGACATTTAAAATAGTAGATTTTAAAATCTTACTAGGCAAAAAACGTAGGCGATGCAGGGCATCGGCGAGGCTTTTTACAAACCCGAAGGATCTAACCTTTGGAAAATCACTCGTTATGAAAAAATGGAAGCAACAATAAAAATAGAATCCCTAAATTTTAATATAAAAATGTCAGATTTATATTTTGACATTGAAGGATTAAATAAATGAATATTCTGCATTCTCAATAATCATACAAATCTCCCCAAAGCCGCCAACCTCCGTCAATATAAATGGTCTCCCCGGTGATATAGGAAGCCAGCGGGCTGCATAAAAACAGAACCAGGTTCGCCACATCCTGTGTTCTTCCCAGTTTTCCCATTGGAATTTTAGAACTAATACCTTTGGTCAATTCCTCCGGATAATTTGCCAGTGCGGTGGACTTGATCACCCCCGGCGCAACGGCATTCACCCGGATGTTTTTCCTCGCCCACTCTACTGCCAGCGATTTGGTCAGGTTATCCACACCCGCCCGTGCTGCACCCGTATGCGACATCCCCGGAAATCCCTTGTAAATATTCGCAATGATATTGAGAATAATCCCGGATTCCTGTTTTAAGAAAAACCGCTTGGCCATTTCCTGGGAGACATACCAAGTGCCATTGAGGTTGGTATTGATGACTGCATTCCAGCCATTCGGGCTAATGTCCTGAGCGGCGGATGGAAATTGTCCGCCTGCATTGTTTATTAAAATATCGAGTTGTCCACTGGAGGATTCAATGAGATCTGCCAGGGCAGCAATGCGCTCCGGTTCGCGGATATCTAGCGGAAAAGCCTTACAAGAACCATGCTTATGCAATTCGATGATGGCTTTGTCCAGTCGCTCTTGTTTTCGGGAGGCGATATATACTTCTTTGGCTCCATGTTGAAGGAAGGAAGTCGCAATGGACAATCCAATTCCACTACCTCCTCCGGTAACGAGGATGGTTTTTTCTTTAAAAATACTTTTTTGGAACATTTTATGCACATTTTGTTAAAAAGTGTCCAAAAATCTTCTTTTTCCCGCTCTGAACCCAATTTTAATTGGGTTTTCCTAAAATATTTTACCTAAAACGCATCAAAACCTTTCATCATTACGTTTAAAATCGTAACTTGCCAGCGAATTTTCGCTAGAGAATTTTCGCTAATTTTATAAAATTTAAATTCAATTCTAAAACATGAAAGAAGCTAAAGCAGCAGATGAGGTATTAAAAGGAGGAGAATTCTTAATCAAAGAATCCCAGCCCGAATCTGTATTTATCCCGGAAGACCTTGATGAAGAACAACAGATGGTTCGCCAAATGGTTCTTGATTTCGTAGCCAACGATACCCGCCCTAACGGACAAAAAATTGAAAATCAGCCTGAACTGATGAAAAAGGCCGGAGAACTGGGTCTACTCGGCGCACATATCCCGGAAGAACTCGGTGGTATGAACATGGATACCAACACCGTTACGCTGATTTGTGAATCTCTCGGAGGTTCCGGTGGTTCTTTTACCACTTCCTTTGCTGCGCATACTGGTATCGGGATGTTGCCAATTTTATATTTTGGAACACCCGCTCAAAGAGAAAAATATTTGCCAAAAATGTCTAGTGGAGAGTGGATTGGAGCCTACTGCCTGACGGAACCGGGTTCTGGTTCGGATGCACTGGCTGCAAAGACACGGGCAGATTTATCTGAGGATGGAACACATTACGTGATCAATGGTCAAAAAATGTGGATCTCCAATGCAGGGTTTTCTCAGGTTTTTGTTGTTTTTGCTCAGGTGGACGGAGATAAATTCACTGGCTTCATCGTAGATGCTAATGCTGAAGGGATTTCCCTTGGAGCCGAGGAAGATAAAATGGGTATCAAGGGTTCTTCTACCCGTCAGGTTTTCTTTGAAAATGTAAAAGTACCTGCCGAAAATCTCCTTGGAGAATTGGGTAAAGGGCACTTAATTGCCTTCAATGTATTAAATGTAGGCCGCTTTAAGTTGGGAATCATGACAATGGGTGGCTGTAAATTTGCTACAAAATTGTCTGTCAATTATGCCAACGAACGCATCCAGTTTAAAGAGCCAATCGCCAATTTTGGAGCGATCAAACATAAACTGGCCGAGCAGGCCATCCGTACTTTTGTACTGGAATCTGCTTCTTATCGACTTTCCGATGCTTTGCAGGATCGCATTTCTACCTTAAAAAAAGAAGGAATGGATTATGTAGAATCCAAGCTCGAAGCTGCTGAGGAATATGCTATCGAATGTGCTATTTTAAAAGTCGTCGGTTCTGAAACGCTGGATTTTGTGGTGGATGAACTCGTTCAGATTCACGGTGGAAATGGATTTTCCAACGAGTATCCGGCTTCTATGGCCTACCGCGACGCGCGTATCAACAGAATTTATGAGGGAACGAATGAAATCAATCGCTTGCTTTGTGTGAGTATGTTATTAAAACGTGCTATGAAAGGTAAAATTGATTTGACCAGTCCGGCCTGGGCCGTTCAGAAAGAGTTGGCTTCCATGCCTAAGATGGAAACCGTTTCGGGAGAATATGGTGCAGAAGTGAAGGCTCTGAAAGATTTCAAAAAAATGGCTTTGATGGTGGCGGGTGCTGCTGCGAAATATCAGATGGATGGAAAGCTCAACCTCAAGGACGAGCAGGAAATCATTATGAATATCTCGGATATGATCATTGATATTTATAATATGGAATCTGTATTGCTTCGCATCCAGCGGTTGAAGGATCACAAAAACCGCAAGCAGGCAATGGAGGTTTATCAGGCTGTTTTGAAAACGTATTTTTCAGACGCACAAAGCCGTATGGTTAAAAACGGAACGGATGCGCTGGCTTCCTTTGCCCAGGGTGACGAGCTAAAAATCATGCTCATGGGTATCAAGCGTTTTGCCAAGTATCCACCACTAAATGTCAAAGCGGCTCGTCGTTTAATCGCTGAGCGTTTGATTGCAGAAAATGACTATTGTTTATAATTTTTATTTTATAAATGAAAAAATATTAGTTTTGTTTTTCATTCAGGTTTCCCGTAAACGAACGGGAGACCTTTTTTTATGGTAGAATTACAACCCATTGAAAATTCCACTACTCAACAAATTTCAACCTGAAATTGTCTTATATTTGAATCATATTTTAATAAAAACTAAATAAAACATATAAAATGGAAGCATATATCGTAAAAGCTTATCGTTCTCCCGTAGGGAAAGCCAAAAAAGGCGGACTCCGCTTTATGCGCTCTGATGATTTATCGGTGCGTATCATTCAACACATGATGGCACAAACTCCCGAAGTTGATCCTCATCTCGTGGATGATGTGCTTGTGGGATGTGCTAATCCCGAAGGTGAGCAAGGTCTTCAAATGGGTCGTCAGATTTCTGTTCGTGCGCTGGGCAAACCCGTTCCGGGCGTTACGGTGAATCGCTACTGTGCTTCTGGTCTGGAAACGATCAGCATTGCCGTTGCTAAGATTCGTGCCGGGATGGGCGAGTGTTTTATTGCCGGTGGAGCGGAAAACATGAGTATGATTCCGATGACCGGATACAAACTTTCCCCCAGCTATGAAGTGGCTAATTCTACCCCGGATTATCTGGTTGGAATGGGGTTGACGGCGGAAGCTGTAGCCGGAAAGTACAATATCAGCCGGGAAGCGCAAGATGAATTTGCGTATAATTCTCATTTAAAAGCTGCCTCAGCGATTGAGGGCGGAAGATTTAAGGATGAAATCGTACCTGTAGAAGTCAATCAGGTATTTGTAAAAGACGACAAACGACAAGAACGCAATTTTGTAGTGGATACGGATGAAGGTGTTCGCAAAGACACTTCAGTGGAAGCCCTAGGAAGATTACGCCCCGTTTTTGCGCAGGGTGGAAGCGTCACCGCCGGAAATTCTTCACAGACTTCGGACGGAGCGGCTTACGTTTTGGTGATGAGCGAGCGACTTGTCAAGGAACTCAACCTTACCCCGATTGCCCGTATGGTTTCCTGTGCAGTGGCCGGAGTAGAGCCCCTTTATATGGGTATTGGGCCTTGTGCGGCTATTCCAAAAGCATTGAAACAAGGCGGATTGAAGTTGGAAGATATTCAACAAATTGAATTGAATGAAGCATTTGCTGCTCAGGCATTGGCGGTTATTCAGGAAGCAGGTTTGAATCCTGATATCGTTAATGTGAATGGAGGAGCAATTGCATTGGGACACCCACTTGGCTGCACCGGAGCGAAACTCAGTACACAACTCTTTAATGAGATGCGCAGAAGAAATCAGAAATACGGCATGGTTACTGCATGTGTAGGAGGAGGACAAGGTATAGCAGGAATTTACGAGCTACTAAATTAAATTTTTGATTTATATAAAAAAAAAGAAGCTATGCTACATATTGGTATAGCTTCTTTTTTTTTACCATATTTGTAGTATAACGATCTTCTCATTCTATCATAAACCCAATAGAATGCAGCCCTCAAAAGAGAAAAAAACAAGTCAAAGACGATCTGTCAATCAGATCCTCGAGGCGATGGAACGCACCGAGGGCAAAAATTCCGAGCAATATATCGAGGCTGTTCAGGAAGGCTTAACGCTATCCCGCAATCAAAAAAACAGGATTTTAATATTAAAATTCCTGCATGATTTGGGTATGGCTCTTTTCAAAGCCGGAAAATTTAAGGAAGCCAAGAAGTATTACGCAGAAGGTCAGGAACTTTCCCGTCAGGAAGGTGACATCCAAATGCTCATAAAATTCAAAACACGCCTGGCTGCCATCCAGATTACCAAAGGGAATATGCAGCAGGCCATTGATTATCTCTTCGAGGTACTTGAGCAGGATGCCCCTGAATTTAGCAGTGAAGCTTATAATAATCTTTCTTACATCTATCGTTCTCAGGGAGATTATGAGAAAGCTAATTTTTATTTGGAAAAAGCCCTGA
The DNA here is from genome assembly GCA_020629915.1 of Saprospiraceae bacterium. Taxonomy (GTDB): domain Bacteria; phylum Bacteroidota; class Bacteroidia; order Chitinophagales; family Saprospiraceae; genus JAHDCK01. Next base: position 1,305 of record JAHDCK010000200.1, on the reverse strand, counting down.
TTACAAATAAGGAAAAGAAATTTTTAAAGCAAATAGGTTTTAATTATTTCAATGCTGGTTTAATATTTTTCGATCAGGAATTTTATAAGGAAGCCCTTCAGGAATTTAATAATAGTTATGTACAGGCTCGCAGGCATTCCTTTCCTTATGTAGAAGCCCTGTCGCTAATGCAAAGCGGGCGGCTTTTTTCTGAAGTAGATTATTTTAAGGAAGCGAGGCGGTTTTTTACAGAATGTTTGCTTATAACAGAACGGCTCGGCTATCATTTTCTGACGACCAGTGCCATGTTTCACCTAAGTGAAACGTACACCATTTCCGGAGAATATGAACAAGCATTAAGGCTTAGTAAGGAAGTAGAACAAATGGCAGAGGATGCCAGCTTTGGACAAATTCGCTTAAAAGCCCTTGGTCAAACCCAGGCCATTTTAAAATTGCAGGGCAAGCATAAGGAATCCAATAAGTACTTAGAAAAAATTACGGAGGCGCACAGTTCTATTTTGAGTGAGGAAACGGATGAGGTGAAAAAACTCCTGATGCAAAAGGAGAAGGAACTTCAGTTTCTCATTGCCAAGAACCGGGCCATGCGCCAGCAAAATGATGATATGCGTCAGTATATGCACGTTTTGGCGCACGACATTAAGGAACCTCTGCGGAGTATTGGTGGATTTACGGATTTGCTCAAGCGAAATTATACGGATGATCTGGATAATAAGGCTCAGGAATACATGAAGTTTATCATGGGCAGTACGCAGCAGATGGATGATATTTTGACGGATTTATTAAAATATATATCATTAGAATCCAGCAAGGTTTCTACTTTTGATGTGATGGATGCCTTAAATATGTCCAAGCAGGCTATTGAGTTGAAAATCAAGGATGCCAAAGCCAAAATTGTCGTGGCTAATCCTTTACCGACTATAACGGGCATCAAGCATCAAGTTGTCGAGTTGTTTACCCATCTTTTAGATAATGCGATAAAATTCCGTTCTAAAAAAAGACCGACCATAACTTTGACCTACGAATTGCAGGGAGAGAAACACCTCTTTGCGTTGGAAGATAACGGGATAGGAATTGCCGATGATTATCACGAGATTATTTTTAGAATATTTAATCGTCTGGAAAAAAATATGCCCGGTACAGGAATTGGTTTGGCGATGGCTAAAAAAATAGTTCAGTTTCACGGTGGCAAAATCTGGGTGGACTCCGAACCAGGTAAAGGCAGTACGTTTTATTTTACGCTAAATTCCCTGTAAAAGCAATAAATGAATATTTATAAAATTAGTATTCAATTTTCTATTCTTTTTT
>JAHDCK010000199.1:1712-8701 GCA_020629915.1 Saprospiraceae bacterium | reverse complement strand
ATAATGTTTTAAAAATAATATTATTAAAATTCAAGGTTGTTGGAGGGTGAAACTAGTGCGTAGTTAGTAAAAGGTGGATTTCAATAAGTTTGTATTATTAATACGTAACAAAACCCAAAAATGTTCCCTTTCTAAATCAAAAAAATGGAATTATTGTATTTTAAGGGACAAAATTTGACCTAAAAGGCAAAATATTCCGTTTTCGGGAAAAAAGAATCTGAAAAATTAGATTCCTCAGATTAAACCTTTTCAAGAAAAGACCGTCTAAATGGGGTCAATGGTTGGGTACTTTGCCTGATTTTTATTAAAAAAAATACAATTATGAAAAAATTAATCCTCTTCACTTTTTTGTTTGCCTTTGGTGCAGTACAATTTTCTGCGGCTCAACCCATGAAAAAAGGGTATAAAAAACTAGCCGAACAGAAACCGGAAATGGCTAAAGAATTAAAAGATTATTTTAATTCAAATATTTTACCTGTAATTACGAAAGCGCATAGCGATTTTGATGCTTCTCTGCCTGCCAATGAATTGGGCGAACTCAAAGCTCTTCGGGCTCAAAACAAAACCCTTAGCCAGCAATGGAAAACCCAAAAAGAAAAAATGAAATCCCTCAAGGAAAGTGGTGTTTCCAAGGAGGAAGCCAGGGCACAAATGCGAAAAGAAATGCAGCCGCTCAAGGAAAACAAACGCAACCTCCACGAACAGGTAAAAGCCTGGGGTGGCGACAATAAAACATATATCAAAAATACAATGGAATCTCTGCGTCCAAATTTTATGCAGTGGATGGCAGACATGAAAACCATCAAGGACAAGCACATCACCGAAGAAGATATACAAAAATGGAAGGAGCATAAAGCAGGAAAAAAAGGTGAATGTAAAAAAGGAAATAAAGAAGATTGTAAAAAAGGCGACCGCAAAGAAGGACACCGCCGTCATCATAAAAAAGGCCACCACAAGGGTCATCACCACAAAAAAATGGTTGCAGCATTTTTGCTTTGGGATGGTTCTGCGGGTGAAATTGAAAAGGCTTTTGGGATAAAAGATGAAAATTCTAATTATGGGAATGATTTTGATATGGGGTTGGAGCAAAACTATCCCAATCCTGCCATTACAGAAACGACGATTGATTTTAATTTGCCAGTAGCTTCTGAAAATGTTACCTTAGTGATTAGTAATCTGAATGGACAGGTCGTTCGCAGGATGAGCTTTGCACAATTGGGCGCCGGGAAAAATTCTGTTAATGTAAATGTGTCTGATTTAGGTGCAGGAACTTATTTATATACGATTGAAGCTGATAAGTTTGTAGAAACGAAAAAGATGATCGTAGGACAATAACAAGATATTTATAATACATTTTCTGATTGAAAAACTCAGGAATGCGGGACGGCTCGATTTATTTTGGGTCGTCCTTTTTTTAATCCAGTGGCATTTTATGCAGCATCCTGTTTTGATTTTCCATTTTATTGTTCCTATGAATAAAATAAATATATCCTTCCTTTAACTTTGGTTTTTCTATAAAGGCCCGATCCAGTTCTATGCCTGGCCCTAGAGAGCCATCTTCCAGATTGATCTCCCGAATGATTTCTCCCCACTGGGAGTGGAATGCCGTAAACGCCCGATCATCATAAGAATCATAATATATTTTTTTCATCCATTTTTTATCCTTATGGTAATTAACAGGAATTTGGGTGGAATTATTTTCATGAAAAATATTAATATTTCCTCCTATATGATTAAATACAATTAAACTATCTTTCTTTTTTACAATTGGCGCATAGACCTTTGGATAAAACACTTCCAATTCTGCCGATTGAGGTCTGGGCATTTGCCTTACCTGCAAAACATCCGGATGTATTTTTTTCGACATATATTCTCCCTTGTTCTTAGAAAACAAACCCATGTCTTCCAGGAGCCAATCGATATGACGTTCGTCTACGATTGTGATAATTTCCTGCTGAGTGCTGTCTGGTTTTAAACCAACATACTGCAAGGCTAATCCTTGATAGTAATATTTTTTGAATACTAAAAATTCATCAGCCTGAACAATGCAGGGTTTTAAAACGGCATTAAATAATGCTTTGTCAATTTTGGGTTCCAGGGCGATTGCTTGGTCATAAACACTAATTTCGTGTGCATTCAATGCGGTGAGTAAATGTATTTTCCCAAGGCAACTTTTATGCAGTGCTTCCGGTTTTTTCTCAGAGAGATTGAGTTCGTCCAGCCTTTCTCCATTTTCATCCAGAAGAATTAAACTATATTTAGATTTTACATTTTTATAAGCTAAAACAAGAATATACTCATTATAAAATTCGTAATCTGTTACGCTGTATGGTTCTTGAAACAATGTATCAATGGGTCGCCGGGAACTAACGATTGCTTCGGGGAGAATCTGGATAGTCTTACTCAGAAAAATGGTTAAATCCTGTTTTGGTTTTTTGGTAAGATTGATTTCCAGGGATTCATAACCAATGTGAGAGAACGAAATTTTAACAGGAAAATTATTAATAGATATATTAAATTTACCAGAAGCATCGCTGATGACTCCGGTGTTTTTGGCTTCGATATAAATGGAAACAGCTTCTAGTGGCTCCTGGGTTTCGAGATCTTTTACGACTCCTTTGATTGCCGTTTGGGCTTTTAAAGAAACAGAACACAAGAGAAGAAAAAATATTTTATAAAGTTTCATAAAAATACTTGATTAAAAAATGTTCACTTAGTTTGGTTTTTGATATCTAATATATCAAATACTTCAACTCCTTTTTCTTTATGGACGAACTTCACTTCAAATCTTTCTTTCAATAAGGTTATCATTTTTTTCTGGTAAGCAATAACTCTTTCCCCCGGCTTAGGATGTCTCCAATGTCCTAGTTTAATATCTATCCCTTTCTGTTTTAAAAGGTGAAAATAAAAAGTCAATTGTGGCTGGTATCCTTCCTTTAATAACGTGTGCCCATTCAGGTTAATTTTACCTTCGTATCCACTTTTTAAAAAATAACTTATATTATAAAATCCTACTCCATCTCGATGTGTTTCGTTGGGTGGATTAGTTTTAGTAAAAATATGTTGATAAGGAAAATAAAATAATACAAATACAAAGAGGTAAGGCAGTATGTTTTTCTTTAAACGCAAATTGGGGTCGGGGGGTGTTTTGAGCCAGGTAAAAATAAAATATATAAATTGAGCAATAATTAAAGCAATAAGTGGATACATCGGAATATCATACCATTTTATTTTGGTTTCTGAACTTGATAGAATGAGAAAAAAGGACAGGATGCAAATCGTTAAAAACAAGGACAAATCCCTCATAGCCGATTGTTTGTAATTCCATCCAACCACCATACTTACCGGAAGTAAAATTATCCAATAAGAAAATCGATAATCCATCCAATTATATAAGTAATATAAAAATGGGCCAACGTGCATTTTTCTTTTTACTAAAAACCGACCTCCCAAATCATTATCCATAACTGCCTGAAGGTAACCCGGATTATAAAATTCACGTCCTCCAATCACCAGTACCATGATGCCAATGCTTAACAATACTCCTATATAAAAATGTTTATATTTAAAAATATAGGATAATTTTCTTTTATAAAGTGTGTATAAAAAAAGCCCAGGTAGAAACATTAATCCGACAATGCTCTTAGTCAATACAGCAAGGGTTATTCCCAGAAAGGTGAGATATAAATATTTCGATTTATTATTATACAAAAAAGTAAAATAACTCAGGCAAGAGACCGTCGTAAAAAAAGCCAAAGGCACATCGTAATCTCCGGTTCTGCTACCATGCAAACTTACATAGCCATCTGCAGTTATGAGAACCAAAACGGCAAAAACGCCTATCCAAATATCTTTAAAATATTTATACGAAAAAGCAGCAAGAAGCCCGCAGGTAAATAAAGCCGCCAATGCAGAAGGTAAACGAATAGCTAATTCATTAATACCTAATATTTTAATAAAAAGAACCTGACACCAAATCATCAATGGAGGTTTGGTGTTCCACATATCCGGTTCTCCATTGTAATGCGTAACCAGCCAGTTCCCGTTATAGTGCATTTCAATTGCACTTATAGCCAGCCTTGCCTCATCCCAAATCCGGATGGGAAGGACATCTAAATGACCAAATAGTGGAAAGTAAACCAATACACAAAGACCCAATAAAATTATTATATCTCTCGTGTTAAATTGCATAAAATAGAATTTCCTATAACACTTTTTTAGAAAGAGCTTCAAACTCACTTAACCATTTTAAATATTCATTTTTGTATAAATCCTGGTTAAGTTCCAATAAAGGATTTATATTTTTATTTAAAATATTAAAATCTGGCTCGTCATAATCCGTCTTGAAAGGTGCCTCAAACCAGCGATTACCCCGATTCAAATATCGTTTATTATTTACGACAAAGCAAATTTGATTGTATTTGTACTTGTTTAATGTTTTTCCGGAATGGTTATACCAAAAAGATTCCAGTACAGGATCAGAGGCGCCGGGATTATGTAAAAGGGAAGGCCCGTTCATTGCTCTTCCTGCCTCCTTTAAAATGGAGTGATACAAGTGCCGCGAGCTAATCGGCGTTTTCTCTTTTCGTTTTTCCTCATGCGTATGAGGCAACCAAAACAGCGGCACTTTATTCCCGGCATCTGTGATATTACTAAAATGATAGGTCCATCCAGTCTCCCCAAAGTTCTCCCCGTGATCCGCACCAAAGATAACGAGGTTGTTTTTTTCTTCATGTAGTTCCCTGCAAAAAGTATTGACATGAGGAGCCAGTGAAAGCCAGGCCGCTTGTTGCCTCCCCTTGAGCACTTCCAGCATATCAGCCTTGATATTTTGATATCCTTTGGTCAAAAAAGATTGGTTGACCATGTGATAGAGTGAAATAACTTCCCGTAGTTTTTGATAAATTCCATCCGAAGACAACTCAAATGTGGGAGCAATATGATAAGGAAAATGCGTCTCCATTAAATTGAGAAACAGGAAAGTTTTTTTGCCCTTTGATTCATTTTCCCGGATCACTTTTCTGGCTTCATCAAAGACATCATTAAAAGTATATTGCAACCAGGTCTTGGCCATATCCAAATCCTCCGAGAGTTTTTGTTGGATAAGATCTTTAGACAATAGCTTCTTTCTCAACCGTGGCTTCCCTACCAGAGCCAGCATTTGCTGAAGGCGGTTAAACTTCGGCGGAACCATTTTCCATATCCGCCGCACTTCATCAAAACCCCGGTGCAACCCAAAAATATCTGTCGTGGCAATGTTGGCCGTAACTTGGCAGGTGGCATATCCCGCTTCCTTCAATTGCTCGGCTAATGTGGGGACATGAGGATGGATAGAACGGGTTTGAGAAGTCGCTCCGTGTTGATGTGGCAGCAAACCCGTAAAAATAGAGGCGGTAGCCGGAAGCGTCCAGCATCCCGCAGAGCGAGCTTCCAGAAATTCTATCGCATTGTCCTGAACGTAGGGCATGCCCACTCCGGTTTGGTAAACGCTGTCGAAGCGCAGACTATCTGCAATAAGCAGGATGATATTTTCGGGTTTGGGCAATTTGTATCTATGTTTTATTTTCTTCGTCAAAAATAGGGTTATCTTTAATGCCTATTCAACCCAAAACAAATTAATTTTTTAATTATGAAAAAAATATTACTTATAATTGCTTCAATAACTTTAGCATTCTCCCTTTCCGGCCAGTCGGATTCCACTGAAATTCAATTGCGGGATGAAGCAACTTATTATCATCTGCCGGGTTCACATAGTTTTAGTCTGGGGGTAGGTTTCCCGAATAAAGCAGCACTGGCAGTAGAAATTATAAATCTATCCGGAGTAGACCTCGGTGCAAAAGGTTCCGTGCAGCCTACCTTTAAATACGAGTATGCTGCCACCGAGGAACTGGGCGCAGGCATCCACATGGGCTGGTACACAGCAGAGACCGGAGATATTCCTTTTACAGTTAATTTGGATGGAATAAATCTTGCTTGTTGCCTGGATGATCCTTTTGGGGATTGCTGCCTTGGAAATCTTGTGGAGGAAAAAACGGCCCGCTATAAAATCAATGCTTTTTCCGTTGCAGGTCGGTTGGCCTATCATCGATATGTTTTAAAGAAGGTGGATATTTTTGGAGCGGGTGTCGCTGGATATAGCTTTGTTACGTATAAAAACTTAAAAGATGTAAATGATGACTTCAAGCAGGTTAATGCGCCTACTTTTGTTTATTATACCAGTGTTGGTTTTCGTTATTTTGTAACACCGGAGTGGGCTTTTTACGGGGAGATGGGCTATGGAAGTATAACGCTGTTTAATGCCGGAGCTACTTATCGGATCATTCCTGCCAAACGAAAATAAATGACAATAAAACGAATATGTCTTTGGAGCAGTCCCCGGAATGTTTCTACGGCAATGATGTATTCCTTTGCTCAACGCAGAGATACTCATGTAGTGGATGAACCGCTGTACGCGCATTACCTTTCAAAAGAAGATGCCGTGCATCCCGGACAGGAAGAAATCATTGCCAGTCAAAACAGCGATGGAGAAGCGGTTGTTCGGGAAGTCATTTTAGGAGTCCGCCCAAAACCGGTTATCGTATTCAAGCAGATGACGCACCACCTTGTTCATCTAGATTGGTCTTTTTTAAAACAAGTAGAAAATGTTTTGCTGATTAGAAATCCAAGGGACATCATTCGCTCCTATGCCAAGGTCATTCCTCACCCCAATATGCGGGACGTTGGCGTAGAGAAACAATCAAAATTATACGAATATTTAAAAAAACACAACAAATTAAACGCTATTGTAGATACAAAAGAGTTGCTTCAAAATCCCAGAGAAATTTTAGGTAAATTGTGCGCCCGTTTGGGAATTGATTTTGATGAAAATATGTTAAACTGGGAAGCAGGTGCCCGGCCTGAAGACGGTGTTTGGGCGAAGTATTGGTACGATAATATTCATCAATCTACCGGTTTTAAAAAATATATTAAAAACAATGATCCTATACCAG
>JAHDCK010000199.1:0-1612 GCA_020629915.1 Saprospiraceae bacterium | reverse complement strand
ATTCATCAATCTACCGGTTTTAAAAAATATATTAAAAACAATGATCCTATACCAGAGCATCTTGAAGCACTCGCCGTTAGTTGCCAACCGCATTACGAGCGATTGTATCAGGAAGCCTTGAAGATAGAAAATATAGAATAAAAAATTGAACCATTGAACCATTGTACCATTGTACCATTGAATAAAACTGCGGACTACTCTATCGCGGGTTTCGGAAACGAAAAACGAGGAAAGTCCGGACAACACAGAGCAAGTACACCACCTAACGGGTGGGCATCCGAAAGGGTGACAGCAAAGTGCCACAGAAAATTACCGCCTTCGCTTTGGCGGAGGTAAGGGTGAAAACGTGCGGTAAGAGCGCACGCGAAGGCCGGGCAACCGATCTTCGGGGTAAACCTTGTGCGTTGCAATGCCACGTAGACCGGCGCCCCTGCTTGCAGGGAAAGGGTGGCTCGCCCGATGCCGGAGGGTAGGCAGATAGATCTCAACGGTGACGTTGAGGGTAGATAAATGATAGAGGCTCCTTTGGGAGAACAGAATCCGGCTTATCGGTCCGCAGTTTTATTCAATGGTTCAATTTTTAAAACGGACTACTAAAAGCCGGATTGGTAACAAAAGAAGTATCCGTCAACGCATGAAGGAAACTAATTATATCACTTTTCTCTTGTTCTGTTAAACCAATACCGGGAATGCGGACGCCTAGTATCGGGTCAATCGTCGGAGAAGGATGAAGTCCTTCACTGTAATGATCCATTACTTCCTCCAAAGTGGCAAAACGCCCATCGTGCATATAAGGAGCGGTCAAGGCAATATTACGGAGTGTGGTCGTTTTGAATTTTCCGTTGTCACCAGGAATACCAGTAACGGCTCCCTTACCCAAATCCGTAAAGTCACTATCCAAACCGTTGTTTCTAAAAGTATGATCTGTGAAGAAGCGATTGGGTTGGTGGCAATGCACACATTCCGGCCCGGTATCCGGAATGGGACCTTCAGTCGTTACGAGTGTAGCGCCATTATCTTCAGCAGTTGTATATAAGGGCTTGTTATTCGGATCGACAAAACCGTTCCTCCAGTCATATTTTGACTTTAAAGATATTAAAGTTCTAATAAACTGAGCAAGTGCTTTGACGGTGTGATCGCGAGTGATTTCACCACTGTTTTCTATCCCGAATGCTCGGCGAAACATTTGTGGATAGGTCGGATGCTGTCGGAGTTTATTTTCTACATTGTTCCAGTCTTCTTTCATTTCCAATTCATTGACAACGGGTTCGAGGTGATGTTCTTCTAAGGTCGGAACCAGCCCATCCCAGTTGAGACCCTTGCTTGGTGGAACAAAAGCCAGGTTGGCCAGAGACATGGAATTGCGAAAACCAACCGTCCCATCCACGCCCAAACTAAAAGCAACATCTGCAGCAAAAGCATTTTCCTGCTTGTGGCAACTCGCACAGGAAATCGTACTATCGAGCGAAAGAATCGGATCGTAAAACAAGTGACGACCCAGTTCTACTCCTTCATTTGTAGTCGGATTATCCACAGGCACTTCCATAACAGGCATATTTATTTCATTATAAGTAAAAACATAATCTGTTGGATTGTATGGAATGTCAGTGAG
>JAHDCK010000198.1 GCA_020629915.1 Saprospiraceae bacterium | reverse complement strand
AAAAAAGCCACACTTTTTATCCGGCGGCATTTTCTGCGCCTTCCTTCAACTTCTCTGCATTATCCGCTACCTGCAATGCTTCAATTATCCCGCCAATATCTCCTTGTACAATTTTATCCAAACTATACAAGGTCAATCCGATTCTATGATCGGTCACTCTGTTTTGAGGATAATTATACGTGCGGATTTTATCCGAGCGATCTCCGGAGCCTACGAGCGAGCGTCGTTGATTGGCTACTTTGGATTCGTGCTGGGATTTTTGCATTTCATATATTTTTACATACAATCTTTGCAGTGCAATTTCCGAGTTTTTTATTTGGGAACGTCCATCTGTACTCTCTGAAACTACTCCGGTGGGTTTGTGAATATACCGCACACCGGATTCCGTTTTGTTGACGTGCTGCCCTCCTGCCCCACTGGATCGGAATGTCTGCCGTTCGAGATCGGCTTTATTGATATTGACGTCTTCCATTTCAAATTTAGGCATGACGACCACTGTAGCAGCAGAAGTATGCACTCGGCCCTGAGATTCTGTTTTAGGCACGCGCTGTACGCGATGCGCACCGGATTCGTATTTTAATTTTCCAAATACATCATCGCCGGCAATTTCCAGAACGACTTTGCTATAGCCGCCTACGGTTCCCGGATTTTCGCTGATGACTTCTACTTTCCATTTCTGTGACTCGAAGAAGCGGAGATACATTTTATATAAGTCTCCTGCAAATATACTTGCCTCATCTCCTCCCGTTCCGGAGCGAATCTCTACGATAACATCTTTTTCGTCTTCGGGATCTTTGGGGATGAGCAGGACTTTGATTTCCTCTTCCAGCACTTCCAATCGCTCATTGTATTCCGACAATTCCATCTCGGCCATTTCCTTCATTTCAGCATCGTCTTCCTTAAGCATTTCTTTTGCCGTAGCAACATTTCCAAGGAGTGTGGCATATTCTTCATGAGCCTTGATAATGGGTTGGAGGTCTTTGTATTCTTTGCTTATTTTTTTAAAACGCTTCATATCCGAAACCGTTTCCGGATCGGACAGTTGTTCCTCCAGATGAAGGTATCGTTCTTTTATAGCTTCCAGCTTATCTAACATTTTTATATAATTTTAATTTTAAAATAAAAAGATGAGAGGGGTATTTGGGATTCCCCATTCAAAAGCTGGAAGGCTTTACAAAAAATCACGTGTTAAAAAATCGTTCATATTTTAAAATTAGCTCCTGCTAAAATGACGTGCAAAGGTACGATTTATTTTATAATTATCTAACAACTGCCACCGCTTAAAGGTTTCAATTTTATGCAAGTTGTTTTATTTATATAAAATTAAAAATTTTGAAATAGTGGTGTTTATTTTATGGAATTTACCTGCAAAACGACTCTTATATATAGACATTCTTTTAAAAAGTAAACAACGAAAATCATGAGTTCTATTTTTTCCATTCCCGTTTTAGATAAAAAGTGGACATTAAAACAAGCAGATGAAACTGACATTCAACACTTGCAGGACTCCCTTGGGTTATCGTCGATTTTTTGCCGCTTGTTAGTCCAGCGCGGCATCAAAACCAAGGAGGCAGCCATCAAATTTTTTCGCCCCTCTCTTCAGGATTTACACGATCCTTTTTTAATGAAAGATATGGACATTGCTGTATCCAGACTGGAAAAAGCTATCCTGAATAAAGAAAAAATATTGCTTTTTGGGGATTACGATGTGGATGGAACAACGGCAGTTGCCATGATGTTTTCCTTTTTAAAACAGCTAACCGCCAACCTTGACTTTTACATTCCGGACAGAGCAAAAGAAGGCTATGGCCTTTCAGCATCCGGCATTGAATACGCAAAAGAAACCAATGCAGATTTGATCCTTGCGATGGATTTGGGGATAAAAGCCATCCGATCCGTAGAAAAATCCAATAATTATAATATAGATGTAATTATTTGCGATCACCATCTCCCTGGCGAACAACTTCCCTATGCCTGTGCCGTACTCGATCCCAAAAGAACAGATTGTCCCTATCCTTACAAGGAGTTAAGTGGTTGTGGCATTGCCTTCAAACTAGCACAAGCCTACGCCCAAAAGAATGAAATTCTCCTAGACGACTTGACGGAGCTTTTGGATTTGGTTGCGGTGAGTATTGCTTGTGATATTGTGCCGCTAACCGGAGAGAATCGGGTTTTGGCCTATTATGGTTTGAAGAAATTCAATCTTGCTCCTGGGGTTGGGGTACAAACACTTAAAGATATTTCTAATAGAAATAAAACATTTACAATCAGCGATATTGTGTTTGGAATCGGGCCTTTGCTCAATGCGGCCGGAAGATTAGCCGATGCCAAAATTGCGGTTCGGATGCTAGTAGCAGAAACACCGGAAGAAGCCAAAAAAGAAGGAAAATTATTATATGAATTAAATGAAACCCGGAAATTACTGGATGCCAATATGCAGGAAGAAGCGATTACCTTATTGCAAAGTCATTCGGACTGGGAACAGCAAAAGTGCATTGTTTTATATAAACCGGATTGGAATAAGGGCATCCTTGGGATCACCGCAGCGCGCTTGGTGGAACAATTTCACAAACCCACTATTTTACTTACGTTATCTGAAGGAAAATTAGTTGGCTCTGCTCGTTCGGTTAAGGGTTTGAATATTCATAATGCTTTGGAACATTGCAGCGAATGGCTGGAAAATTTTGGTGGACATTTTTTTGCGGCGGGACTGACTTTGAGGCTAGAAAATTTATCCAATTTTAAAATTGAAATCAATAATTTTATATCTGAAAATATTTCACCCGAAAACATTGTACCTGAAATATCCATCGATTCAGAAATTAGTCTTTCACATATACATAAAAACTTCTGGCGTATCCTGAAACGCTTTGCTCCATTCGGCCCGGAAAACAGGAGACCGGTTTTTTCGGCTCGTCATGTTTCATCCGGCCCCGGAACAAGAAAACTATCGGATGGACAGCATTTAAAAATGGATATCAGAAGTTCTAAAAACAAATCATTCTCTGGTATTGCTTTTAATCAAGGACATGCTTATGAGAGTTTTAAATACAATTTCTCTGATATATGTTTTTCTTTGGAGGAGAATTACTGGAAAGGACAACGAACACTACAATTACAAATAAAGGATATTCAAATACCATAAAAAATGCTCCTGCTACATTAGCAACAGGAGCATAAACTTTTATTATAGAAAAACCTATTTTATTCTACTATCAGTTTTTGAGTTAATTGCTGAATGTTGTTAGACAACTGAACAAGATAAGTACCTGATGTCAACTTTTGAATATCAATCGTTACTGCGTTTTCTCCGTTAGGAACATTCTGAGTCATTACCTTCTGTCCTAAAACATCAAACACCTCAATGGTGGCTTCTCCCTCAATTCCGTTAAAGGAAACCGTCGTTACTTCCACAGCAGGATTAGGATGCACCTGAATGCTTCCGCCCTCTTTGCCAAAAGTTACGGTACGAATATCAGAATAATCGAAATCTCCGTTAGTATCCACCTGCTTGAGGCGATAGTAATTCATTCCTTCCACTGGTACATTATCTGTGAACTGATAATTCTGCTTTTCGGCCGTTGTTCCTGCGCCAGCTACTTTTCCAATCGCCTCAAAACGACTTCCATCCACACTCTTTTCTACATCAAAATAAGCGTTATTGGTTTCAGAAACGGTTACCCAATCCAGTTCTACACTATTTTTCTCAGGAGTAGCTGTAAAAGATAATAATTCTACAGGCAAAACGGTAAGTGCCATTGTAAAAATAGATCGCGCACCACAATGATTCATACAAGTAAGGGTTACTGTATAAGATCCGGGAGCAGCATAAGTATGGGTTGGGTTTTCTGCTGTGCTTGTATTTCCATCTCCAAAGTCCCAGGTCCAGGCCATTGTTGCATGGCTGTCATTGGTAGAAGTATTTATAAATGAGTAAGTCAATGCTCCCACCAATGAAGTGGCTGCTGTAAAGCTGGCAACAGGTGCAATAGTTAAATTATCATCAATGATTGTCACCAGCATTTCGCTTTCTTTATAAACGGTGCCGCTGTTGATTTCACGACACATTACTGTTCCGGTTCTACCCAGCGCAATATCAACGGTATTGTCCCAACGCACCCAGATTTCGTTATCGTAATCTGCGATGACAGTTCCTTTAGTTACATCCCAGCAATAAGTTGATCCGGCATTTTGTGGTACCCAATAAACATTAAAGGCATTTTGTCCTGTTGTTCCCTTGGCTACATTATCACAAACAGCCAAATCCGTAATAGGAGTAGTTTGCTCTTCATAAGTATCGATTTCTGCTGTTTGTGGCATTGTCATCGCACCACTTGTAGAGATGTAATCGTAGAAAAAGTCAACGGAATTATTAAAAATGTAATCGTAGTTTTCGTCTGGAATACCCGCATCACCAAAATCTCCATTCCCGGAATTTGGCTCAAAGTGATTCAACCAGAAGGTATGATCTTCATGACAAAGCAAATGCGCTTCCCAATCCGGGCCATTGTTCAAACCATCCAATCGCTGACGAAGCGGAATAGTACCATAAATATCCGGCAATGTCCAGGAACCTAACCAAGCCGTAAAAAAGTTCGTTTGGAAAGGAGGCCCAACTCCGGCAACAACCGTTTCATCTTCTATACCATGTAATAACAAAACAGGTTCATCATCTTGTTGAGTCCCGGAAGCATTATCAATCACATCCGGCGCACCAAGTCCACCCCACATAGCGATAACGGCTTCCGTATCTCCATTTCCGTAAGAATTAACTTCTCCTTCTCCACAATCTATACACCCAAGATCGCTTAAGGCCCAGTTTCCATAAGTATCTACCGGACGTTCTGCTTCTTCCAGATAAGCTACGTGAAGGGACATCAATCCCCCGGCACTACTTCCTGCAAAGTAAATATTATTTATATCAATATTATAAGTATTTCTGTGGTACTGCAAATAACGAATGGCTGTACGACCATCTTGCATACCTTTATAAACCGCTCTTTCCGCTCCGCCTCCGGAACCCATAAAAGCTGCAATAGCGGCCGTAATATCTCCTACCATATCCTGACGGTAATTGATATTGGCGCATACATAGCCCATTTTGGCTAGTTCTTCACACCATAGCACTCCGCTATCAGTAGCTTTATCTCCGGTGACAAATCCTCCAGGGTGTGCCCAAATGACTAAGGGTCTTGGTGTACCAGAGGTATTATAAGGGTCAGAATTTGGTGGTGTATAAATATCCATGTGGTATTCTTCATCAGCAGTGAGCCAGTTGTCAACGTGCCAATATCTGAGATTGGAATATTTTACAAAAGAACCAAAGAAGTCCCGCGACTGAAAACGCACTTTTGTTGGGGTTACCGTTCCGGGATCACAATTTGTGTTTTGCGCTGTTAATTCAGCAGAACCAAATAACAACAGCAAAAGGCAAACTAAGGGGAAGGTGTACTGTTTCTTCATAATTTTTTACTTTTATTTGGATAGAATCTTTTACCTTGTCACAAATCTACAGAAAAATCCAATTTTTATGAAAAATTATTCGTTTTAAAATTCGCAGAAGAGTAATTTTATTTTGATTTTTGTTCTTTTCACAAATTTTGTTTTAAAATTTAAGCTAATGATGAGAAAAAAGCGAGTTCGGAGAAAGAGGGCATTTGTCATTTACATTGTTTTTAGCTTGATAATAATGAATAATTCTCTTCTAGGTCAATTCATTCCATCCAATGCAGATTTTGTCCTTACCCTTCATGCTAAAAATTTACAAAAGGAAAATTTCCGGGAATTGGCCTCCGGTATGGATTTTTATAATGGCATGGAAACAGAATGGAAAAGAAAAACCGGACCTAAATTCCAGCTTATCCATCAGGCTTTTTTCGAGCCGGAGGTCATAGGCCTGCCGGATTATGCCGATAAATATCTTTTCATCCACGAAACCGGACCTTATGTCCGATTGGCTTATCATTGTCCGGTAGCAGATTTAAAAAAGCTGGATGACTTTATGGAAAAATTTACCGCTCCCATTCGGGAAGGCGGAAGCAAGGGAGAGATTCTTTCTGTTCCAAATTCTGATTTTAGGTTTGTTCAAAACAAAGGACTAACCATTTTATGGTCGGCGCAAAGCGTTTATGTGATTAGAAATTCTATAAAAAATCCTCAAACACATAGAGCACAAACCTTGAAAATGGCTCCTGAAGAAAGGCGAAATTTTTATAAAACTCAAAAGGAAAAACTCTATGACACTGCCAAAACCTATGCCTATGAACTCGCTCAAAAGATGGCTTCTGAAGCAACAGAGGTTTTAAAACTCGATTCGGCGGCCACGGATGCTCATTTTTCTATCTGGCAAAACCAAAATGGCAAAAAGCTTTTTGGGAATGCCAATCCCTTCCAAAACAGAAAAGACAATCCCCAACCCGGCTTGTGGAAAATGCTGCTTCATCCTTTCCTGCAAGGTGACGACACGACCAGACAAGAATGGTATCAAGCTACTTTTAAGGAAAATCACATTGAAATCCTGAAAAAACGGAAAGCATCAAAACCGCTTTTTGCCAACAATAAAAATTTTACGGTAACGGATTTTTTAAGTGTTCAAAACCGGGCTTGTGAGCAATGGACGATCCTTCAATTTTTGGAAAATTCTACTGGTGGAACGCTACCTATCAATGCATTGCCCGCCTTGATAAAGGAAGAAAATACCCCGATGTTGGGACAACAATTTCAAATCGCTATTACAAAGTTAAAGGAGGAAAAAAGAATCATTGAAAAAAAAGAAGATGAAAAAATTACAGCAGAAGAAATCAAAATTATAACACCTGAATTTTTCAGCCAAACACAAATTTTAAATACGAAGAAATTCACTTCGTTTTGGAAAAAATTGTCCCGGCTGGATGATGCAGAAAAAATGGAAGGAGATTTTTTAAAATTAAATACGGGGAAAACACACTACTTCTTGTACTACCAGGGGAATACCCTTTGGCTTAGTAATCAGGAAAATTTTAATATAAATACTGCAAATTCATTCCCTGAGATTCCCGCCAATGTTTATCAATCTAATTTAGAGCAATGGCTCGATTTAGCCTCTAAAAATGCCAATCGTTTTCACCGGGAGAGAATGCTGGTGCAAAAAGATGTTTTTCAAAATATCCAGACAAATATTGTAACCCAGAAAGAGGGCTTTGTTACCGAAAAAATACATATACAACTAAAAGAACATCCTGAAAGCAGTTTGGACTTGTTGCTAAAAATGTTCGATGCGCTGTATCGGCAGATGATTCATGGGTTAAATCGATTTTAGTTTTCAAGCAAAAACTGCAGAGCCAACTCATATCCTTTCAACCCCAATCCCGTAATGCAGCCCACACAATTTACCGCCGTGTATGAATGCTTCCTATAACTTTCTCTTTTATATATATTTGAAATATGCACTTCTACTACCGGCGTTTCTATAGCTGCAATAGCATCGGCCAAAGCAATGGAAGTATGCGTATACGCTCCCCCATTTAAAATTATTCCATCATACGAAAATCCCACCTCGTGGATTTTATCAATCAAAGCTCCTTCATGATTAGATTGAAAATATTCTAATTCAATATTTTTATACTTATTTTTCAATATTTTAAAATAATCCTCAAAAGCGACTGAACCATAAATATCTGTCTCCCGCCTTCCCAGCAAATTCAAATTCGGACCATTAACTATTAATATTTTTTTCATCTATAAAACTTTAAATGAATTTCATCGTACACTAAAACTGTTGGCATAGTTTTTTACTTTTGTCAACAGAATAACATTCAATTTGCATAAAAATAAATAAAATGAAAGGAATTATTCTCGCCGGCGGTCTCGGAACCCGGCTATATCCATTAACGATGGCCGTTAGTAAACAATTAATGCCCGTTTATGACAAACCCATGATTTATTATCCGCTCTCTACATTGATGATGGCTGGAATTAATGAAATACTTATAATTTCCACTCCACAGGATACACCGAATTTTGAAAAATTACTCAAAGATGGTTCCGAAATTGGTTGTAATATTTCCTACAAGGTCCAACACGTTCCAAACGGCTTAGCTCAGGCATTTGTATTGGGAGAAGAATTTATAGGTGACGATAGTGCCGCTCTGATTTTAGGGGATAATATTTTTCATGGCAGTGGACTAAAACAGTTGCTTCAATCCAGTCACGACCCGGAGGGTGGAGTCGTTTTTGCTTACCAAGTGGCTGACCCGGAGCGATATGGTGTAGTAGAGTTTGATGAAAATCTAAAAGCCATTTCTATCGAAGAAAAGCCAGCAAAACCCAAGTCCAATTACGCCGTGCCTGGCCTTTATTTTTACGATAATTCTGTAGTAGAAGTTGCTAAAAACCTGGAACCCAGTGCCAGGGGAGAATACGAAATCACAGATGTCAACAAGCATTATCTGGCTGCCGGAAAATTGAAAGTTGGGGTACTGGAACGAGGTGTCGCCTGGCTGGATACCGGAACGCATGCCTCTCTTATGCAGGCTGGACAATTCATTCAGGTCATAGAAGACAGACAGGGACTCAAAATCGGATGTATCGAAGAAATCGCCTGGGAAATGGGCTACATCAATGATGCTCAATTGGAAAAACTAGGCCATAAATACATCAAAAGTGGCTATGGAGAATACCTGCTCAGACTTTTGAAATAAGATTTTTTAATGCAAAATTTAGAATGAGGAATGCAAAATCAGGTATTTTTCATTCTACATTTTGCATTCCTTA
>JAHDCK010000545.1 GCA_020629915.1 Saprospiraceae bacterium | reverse complement strand
ACCTCAACCAATTCCGCCTGCACAGCTTTGATCTTCGCCTCATATTTTGTCGTCAATGCCTTAAACCGAGCCGGAAATTTTTTCTTAACTGTATTGCGGAAAGCTGCTCTGAAAATTGGGTTGGTCAGATTTTCTTCCTTGCTCTGCCCCTTCCGAAAATTGGACAAACGATTTTGACTGGTGGCTTCAAAAATTTCGCTTTCCATGTCCGGCATTTCTAAAAATAGTCCTTCTATAATCGCATCTTCCTTCTCTTGTAATTCTATATATAAGTTTTTTCTGCGGAGTTCAAGGGCTTGTTTTTTCTTTTTAGAATCCGCTTGTTTTTTACTTTTGGATTTGGCTCTTTGTTTCTTTGTTTCAATGGGATCTACGAGGTCTTCCTGCCGCGCCATCGCCACAATATGCCCGGCCACATTTTGAATTTCATCTCCTTTGGCCAATCGGTTTCGGGTATAAGTGATGGCTTTCCGCACCTGAGATTCCGGATGACTAGCCAGTAATTTCCGAAGGGCTTCCTTCCCCATCCAGTCGTTTACCAACTCAAATAATTCACTAAAAACTTCGGGATTGGTGCTGCGTTTTCGTTTCGGCTCTCCCCTACTCTCTTCCTTAGGCCGAAAGTCAAATTGCTGTTGTGCATCGGCTTCTCTGGCACGTTGGAGTGCCTTCCTGTCCTTCACATGAAAGGTAAAACGCAGCGCTGTCACTCGCCTGCCTTCTTTCATTTTTTCTACATCTATAATGGTCAAATCTGTGTGGTTATTTATCTCTTTGATCGCCGGTTTGACCACCCAGCGGTAGAAGTCGCCAAAGAGTTTATACTTCTCCGTCACCTCAAACATCTTCTTCATTTCATCCACCCGAATCGTCCGTTTTCCAATACTCTCATATTGCTTTAGCAACTCATAAACCCTCACTGGATAAACGCCCAATTTTACGATATTTCTAAGATCATAAGCCGTAAAATTCTTCTGTAATTGGAGCAATAAAGGTTTCATTTTTTGCTCTACGGTCACATCTATATATTCGTGATTTTCAACGGCTTTCCCCTCCTGCCCTTCTTGTAAATAATCGATTTCCCGTAGAATATGATATTGCTTTTCCCGCTTCACGCCTTCGTCTTCATAACTTACAAAAAAGGATTTTCCCATCAGACTTTGGGCTGCACTTCGCAGATATGCATAAGAATCCCCTGATTTCAACCCAAAGGATTTTATCACATCTTTATACCATATTCTATAGACGCTGAAATCGTCGTCATCCCGTCGGATCTGTGCGAGGACGGACAGGAAAAAACGGGTTTCCCAGATGTCAAATTTATACCTGGATTCTATCAGGTTATTCGATTTTTTAATTAGAACGATTCCTTTATTGGTGCTTTTCTTTTTCATAGAATGAAGTTGATCCGTGTTTAACT
>JAHDCK010000197.1 GCA_020629915.1 Saprospiraceae bacterium | reverse complement strand
CTTAGAAAAATACTTTTCTATCCTGCAAAAGTAAAAAATAGTATTCCTAATTTTGACCTTCTTGAAAAATCCATTTCTATGAAGATAAAATTCCATTGTAAAACTTTTCAGGAACTCACTCTTGAAGAATTGTACCGCATATTACAACTACGGCAGGAAGTTTTTGTTGTAGAACAAAATTGTCCTTATCTAGATACCGACGATCGGGATCAGGAAAGCTGGCACTTGTGTGGTTGGGATGAGCGAGGTAAGATGATTTGTTATACGAGATTAGTTCCCAAGGGCGTTTCTTATGAAAAATATCCTTCCATTGGTCGGGTGATCTCCGCTCAGAGCGTCCGACGGCTGGGGGCAGGACGAGCTGTGATGGAAGCATCACTTCGGGAAATGGAAAGACTGTTTGGCCGGCAAACGATAAAAATTTCTGCCCAAACTTATTTATTAAAATTCTACGTCTCCCTTGGATTCCAACCTACCGGGGAAGAATATTTGGAAGATGATATCCCACATATTGGAATGGTGTATCACTTCGATTAAATTGGTATCTTTGCAATGACGATTTTAGCTTTATGACTTATACCATAAAATTACCGCAATTTGAAGGGCCTTTTGACCTCCTGCTCTTTTTCATCGAGCGTGATGAATTAGACATATATAATATTCCTATTGCTAAAGTTACCAATGATTTTCTGGAGTACATCCGCATGATGGAATCCCTGAATATTGACGTTGCCAGTGAGTTTATTCTGGTGGCTTCCACCCTGATGCGCATCAAAGCAAAAATGCTCCTGCCCCGCAAACAAGTAGATGAAGAAGGTAATGAAATTGACCCAAGAGAAGAATTGGTTCAACGTTTATTGGAATACAAACGTTATAAAAGTGTATTGGATGAATTGCGGGAACTGGAAAAGCTCCGCTCCCAAAAACAGCATCGCGGAAATGTGGCACTTGAACTCAAACAACTGGCTAGCCGCGCCCTTGTCGATGCCGAATTGGAATCCCTGACCCTTTTTAAATTACTAAAGGCTTATCACCGCGTCATGGAGCGATTTGAAGAAGCCAACAGGGTCGTCATCCACACGGTAGAACGGTATAATTATACCCTGGCTCAGGAAAAAGAAAACCTGATTGCAGCCGTTAAAACACAAAAACGCATTAAATTTCAAAACATATTTGATAAATGCGAAAACAGAATGCACGCGCTCTTTATTTTCCTTTCCCTGCTTGAACTGGTACAACTCAGTCAACTGGGACTAGTCACCGGGCTTGGGATCAACAACTTCTGGATCACCGAACCAGAACCGGAAGATGAGTCCATTGATGTACCCGAAGAAAGCGGAGAGGAGGAAGATTCAGAAGCACATTCTGATGAGGATAATCGGCAGGATTAAAATAAATGATGACAGAACCAAAGCGGGATTTTACAGAACAGCAAGAGGAGGTACTCAAATCCATTCGGATCACTCGGATCATTCCACCCATTTTGATAGGGATTGGGGTTGTTGTTTATTTTATGGTACAACAATACGACCCGGAGCAGTTTGCCAAAATCAACTGGACGAACCACACGCTTTTTTGGTGTTTTGCTTCTATTGTTTTGCTCGTCATTCGTCACCTTGCCTACGCTACCCGTCTTTGGATTTTATCTGAAAAATATTTCTCATTTAAAAAATGTATAGAACTCATTTTTATATGGGAATTTAGTTCTGCTGTTTCGCCTACGAGTGTCGGAGGATCGGCAGTAGCTCTTTTTGTTTTATCACAGGAAAAACTCAAAGCGGCCAAGACGACCGCTATTGTTATTTATACGATTGTTTTAGATACAATTTTCTTTGTTGGTGGATTGCCTATTTTGCTTTTGCTATTCGGGCCGATTATGCTTTCGCCAAACGGGGAAATTTTTGGCAGCTGGGGGACGATTTTTTTCTCGGCTTATTTACTCATGTTTTGCTACGGGAGTTTGTTTTTTTACGGATTGTTTTTCAGTCCGCAGCAATTCAAATACTTCATGGTTTGGGTCTGTAAATTTAAATACCTCAACCGCTTTGAGGAAGGTGCCCGCAAATTGGGGGATGATGTCATTACCGCTTCCAAAGAAATCAAAGCCCAACCCATGTCGTTTCATTTAGGTGGATTTTTCTCCACAGCTACTGCCTGGTCTTGTCGCTTTTTATTGCTAAATTGTTTAATTATTGCCTTTGTAGAAAGTGTCAATACAGATTTTTGGTATCAGTTTTTTGTCTATGCGAGATTGGAGGCGATGTATGTCATCATGGCTGTTGCCCCTACTCCGGGTACTTCCGGGCTGGCAGAATGGGCCTTCCAAAAACACCTGGTGGACATCGTTCCCTACAACGGAATTTTTATTGCTTTACTCTGGCGATTACTGACTTATTATTCTTACCTCTTTTCCGGAGCGATCATTATCCCTAACTGGATTCGGGAAATTCTAAATGAAAGAAGTAAAAATAAGCAACTGGCAGAGCGAGAGAATGTTTAAACCTTATCCTCTGCGCTTTTTTCATCTCCATAAAACATATTCGTAAAATGCCCAAGTGGAATATCGGAACGATAATTAAAACAGAAGACTGCTCCCCTACTACAAAGCGATTTTGGTTGAAATCCGACAACCCGGATTTGACATTTAAGGCCGGGCAGTTTCTCGTACTCGATTTGCCCATCCATGAAAAACGCCACAAACGCTGGCGCAGTTATTCCATTGCTAATGCGCCGGACGATTCAGGTATTTTTGAACTCGTCATCGTTCACCTTGAAGGCGGAGCGGGCACGACCTATCTTTTTGAGGAAGCTACAATTGGGACTGAGATTTCTTTTAAAAACCCTTCCGGTGTTTTTACACTTCCGGGAACTATTCAAAGCGATTTGGTTTTTATTTGTACAGGGACAGGAGTAGCTCCGTTTCGCTCCATGATTTTTGATATTTATAATAATAAAAAAAATCATAGCAAAATACATCTTATATTTGGCACGCGGCATGCTAATGGAATTTTGTACCAGGAAGAATTTGAAGCACTAGCCAAAAAGGAAAATTCCTTTGAGTATTCCATCGCGCTGTCCAGAGAAGAGACGAATTTTTCTAAGAAGGGATATGTTCATGAATTATACGAAAACAAATACGCCCTGTACAGAGAAAATATTCATTTTTATATATGTGGATGGAGCAATATGATCGACGAAGCTGTTGCCCGTTTAAAAGAACTGGGCTACCCGGAATCACAAATACATTTCGAATTGTATGGATGAAAAAAATTATACGATAAAAGTAGATAACAAAATTGAACTCCGTCTCCCGGATGTTGCTTTTGCCAAAGATCTTTTCCAACTCATCGATCGGCAACGAGAATATTTAAGAGAATTTTTGTGGTGGGTAGATTTTAATACGGAAGAAAAACACAGTGAAGCCTTCCTCAAAGATGCCCGGATGTTTACGCTTGGGGGACAACAAGTATCGGCTTGTATTTTTTATAATAATAAAATTTGTGGTTTGATAAGTCTGATTAAAATAGATCGCCGATATAAAAATCTGGAAATCGGATACTGGCTGGATCAGGACTTGCAAGGTAAGGGCATTATAACGAAATGTTGTGAAAAATTCATCCATCACGCCTTTACAAAAATGGAGATGAATCGTCTGGTTATACGAACGCACAAAGATAACATACGAAGTAAAAATATTCCAAAGCGACTCGGTTTTACTTATGAAGGAACTCAAAGAGAGGTCGCTAAATTACATGAGGAGTTTATTGATCTGGAAAATTATAGTCTGCTACGAAAAGAGTGGATGGAATAATTACAAAAAAACAGCCCCCCTTGAAAACAAGGGAGGCCTACCTGAACTAAAAAGCACATTAGTAGTGCATGTTTAATTTTTTAAATACAAAATTTAAACATACGCTTATTGCTTAACCAACTTCTTGGTTAAGGTTGCTCTCTCCTGAGTAACTTCCATCAGATAAACACCTGTTGGCCATTCACTCATATCGAAAGATCTTTGATTGATACCAGTCGCCACATTCCAGTCCGCAGATTGTAACAACTGACCATTTATATTTCTAAAACTAATTTGTATAGCTCCTGCTTGCTCTGCATCAAAAGATACCTGCACCCTTTCGCTTACCGGATTGGGACCCGTTGTAATACTCGCTTCTAAAACAGGATCATTTACAGCAGTTGCACTAGACATTGGCAACTCGACCATCGTTCCATCCGCTAAGGCAGCAAATAAACCAAAAGCCGGATCATTCGCTTCCGGACTTAAAAAACCAGAGGCAAAAATAATAGCACTACCCCCTCCTAATCCACTAAGGTCTGCATCGAAAGAAGCCACAATAGTAGAATTGTCATTTGCCGGAGTTATATCTAAAATATAATTATTAGCAGGAACTGCAATGTATCCAGTGACATCTCCATAAGCAGCATCCTCCACGATAGTCGCCACGTCTCTGGCAATAACATCAACCGCCGGCGCATCGGTAGACCCGTGATTGACAATAAATTCCACATCACTACTCATAGCCGACTCTCTAACATTTTCTACTAAATTTAAAGTAAACGGCGTATCCATATTTCCTACGATTCCGGAAGCAATAGCCGCATAGGTTTTCGTAGGCATCAAGTTCACCGGGAAATTCGCAATGATATCATTTGGAGAAGAACTTGGTGAGGGTGCTACACCTATATCCAACATCGTTCCAGCCGGAACATCCACGAAAGGAGTTGCTGTTCTAAAATCAAAATCAGTCAGGAATGGCTCATTATTCACCCAAATATCTACTGTTGGACTTGGGGAGTTGTGTATGATTTGAAGGCGAGCTGAATTGGCAACAGATGGAAATTCAACAACTGTTCCATCAGCAAGGGCAGCAAAAATTCCAAAGGCAGGTTCACCCGCAGCCGGAGCTAAAAATCCGGAAGCAAACACAACGGCAGAACCGCCTCCAAGACCAGATAAATCGGCCTGATAAGAAGCCACGATGGTGCTGTTGTCATTTGCAGGCGTCACATCCAGGATATATGCACTCGCAGGAACAGTAATGTAATTCGTCACATCTCCATAACTAGCATCTTCTACCAGGGTAGCTACATCTCTGGCTATCACATCTACCATTGGTGCATCGGTAGAGCCATGATTCACAATAAATTCTACATCATTATTCCCAGCCTGCTCTTTGGCACTTCCCACCAGATTGAGCGTGAATGGCGTCATCATATTTCCAACAATACCTGAGGCGATAGCGACATAAGTTTCGTTAGCAGTTAGGGTAACAGGGAAAGTGGCGATAATGTCATTCACTGAGGTACTTGGTGCAGGTGCTACTCCGATTTCCAATTGTGTCCCGGCCGGTACATCTACAAAAGGAGTCGCCGTTCTAAAGTCAAAATTGGTCAGGAAGGGAGAACCATTGACCCAGATATCAACCATTGGACTCGGAGAGTTATGGATAATTTGTAAACGAGCAGTCTGGCTAAATGCACTTAAGGTAAGTACGGCAAAGATTATGGATAAAAATAATTTTTTCATAATTAATGATTTTTTAAATTTGAAATAATAGTACAGCAATAAATTGGTCGGTTGAACTAAACTAAAATTTCGGAATTCCACATTTTACTTACTTATGTGCAAGTGGGTCAAAAAAAGTTGCCTGAGGTTTTATATTTTTATTTATTTTATTATAATAATATCCCTATTAAAAAGATTTCTAAACCTTTTCATTTTTTTTTTGTTTCTCAGGCAACTAAATCGCAACATTTCTCACATAGTAAAATAGCGGACTTGGAGAACAGACCTGACATATTAATCCAGGGTTGCCTGAAAAAGGATAGAAAAAGTCAACGTAGTTTGTACGAGGCTTATAAAGTTCCTATGTTCATGCTATGCCTCCGTTATTTCAATAACCGGGCAGAAGCAGAGGATGTTCTCCAGGAAGGTTTTATTAAAATTTTTAGAGATTTAAAACAATATGATCCACAGAAAGGAGCCTTGCGCACCTGGATGAATCGTGTATTTTTGAATACAATTTTTGAACATTTAAGAAAAAAGAAAGATTTTATTATTCATTCTGATTTGAATGAATATGACAATAACAGCGTTTTTGGTGAAGAAGAAATTTTGGCGGATTTGAGTACAAGGGAAATCATTGAGATGGTTCAGCAATTGCCTACGGGATATAGAACTGTTTTTAATTTATATGTAATTGAAGGATTTTCTCATAAAGAAATTGCCTCCACGATGGGTATTTCGGAAAGTTCCTCCAAGTCCCAACTGCACAAAGCCAAAGCCTCTTTAAAACGACAACTGCGGGTCATCGATCCGGACTCAGGAAAAACTTATGGCAGAAAAAAAGTCATATAAAGGAAAATTTGAGGACTATTTTCGTCAGAAAATGCAGGATGAATCTCCTGCTGACGACCTCTGGAACCTCCCGTCGGATGACGTTTGGGATGGAATAGATGAGGCTGTCAACGAAGAACCACCCCGAAGAAAATGGGTATTGCTGTTTTGGATTTTTCTAGCAGCCGGCTGCTTGGTTTTGCTGATTTCTATCCTGGGTTTTATGAATCAGGAAACAACCGGAGCGACTCCGCCCTACACTATAGATTCTCATTTGATTAGTCAAAGCCCAATTCCTAATAAGCAAATTAAAGAAGTGTCTGTCCCTGAAACTTCTGCTGTCATTTCCAAGGAGCCAAAACACAGGCGTCATTCTAATAAAATTAAAAATAATTTAAATAAAACAAATGTTATCCCTGTAAATACAGCTGTGGAATCAGCTACTTCTAATTTTACTTCTTCCATAAACATTCCAGCAACAATTGAAACCACTAAAAAAACAACCCAACAAAACAATATTTTACCTATAAACAAAAATAACAGTTCACCTATTTTAGGTAAAACAGTACCAGAAAAAAATCTTATCCCTTTTTCCGAACTTCCAACTATAATACCATCCATAGAAAATAAAAATATTGATCCGGTTTTTGATAGAACAAAAGAAAGTTTTAAAAAACTAAATCATTTATATATTACTTCTTCACCTGTGTTTCTCCGTTTCCATACTCAGGGAAAAAGTGCAAATCCGTTTATTCATTTCACCCCCCAAAAAGGACAAGGCTGGACGGTTGGTGTTGACAAGGAACACGTCTTCCACAAAAACTGGGCTTTAGGTATGGGAATTCACTATACGCAGTTAAGTTTTGAAAGTGATTATGCCCTGCACGTTCACTATTTTTCCGATGCCGAAGAAGCCAATGCCGATGGCAATCACGACAATCACTACGACCATAATCTCCCGGGTTTCTACGGGCAGCTAAATGCCCGCTTTACTTTGTTGCGTCAGGATCAGGATGCCGTAGCAGACAGCACGGTGATCCCGGTTGGCGTTCAGTTTACAAATGAAACCCAATCCCTCAATCTTCCGGTCTACGGAAAATTTTATATGAGTAAAAATAGATTTTCTACTTATATAAAACTAGGCGGGTCCTTAAATTACCAGCTCAACAAACCCGATGTGATTATGCAGGATTTCGATCCCGGCCACACTGCATTCCACCACCGGGGTTCCAATTTTGAATCCAATAACGAATACAAAAAATGGTCCTTCGCCGGGATTGGCGGCTTAGGCCTGGATGTCCGAATTACCCCTCAGTTTGCTGTGGGACTTTACCCGGAAGTGGGCTATAATTTCTCTCCGATTTTTAGCGAAGACAATCACCGTATCAATGCCTTCCAATTTCAAATTGGTTCCGGCCTGCGCTATACTTTTTAATTTATTTAATATTTTAAATAAAATTTTAAAAAGAATAAGATAAATTGTCCTGTTTCTTTTACTTGATTCGTCTAAGAAGAAATTACATCAACAAAACAAACCTACCATGACTCAATCTCCCGTTTTTAGAATTGCCACCTTCTATACAACAGCCATTATCTTATGCAATATTTTTAGATTCGATTTATTTGGCACAACTGAAATTTTCACGAACCTCCCGGCCTGGACACAAATTTTTACTCTCCCCCTTCAGTCCTTTGGCATTTTCATCGGCAGCCTAATCGCCCTTTACTGGCTTAGTCAGCAACGCCCGCTTTCCCATTCTCTGACCGGTACTTCCGCTAAGTGGAGTTGGGCGATGGCCCTTGTTCCCGTCGTCCTATTCAGCATCCTTGGCTTAGAAAATTCCAGAGATATTTCTCCACACTTATTTGGATTTATTATATCCATTGCACTTTTCATATATGCATTATTTGAAGAATACGGCTGGCGCGGCTACTTAGAAGACGAACTCAAAGACTGGTCGGAAGGCAAGCGTGTTTTATTGATTGGAACACTTTGGTATGCCTGGCATCTCTCCTTCCTCAAAAACCCCGATCCCCTCGCCAATCTCAAATTCTTTGGTATTATCCTCCTCGGTACCTGGGGCATCGGCAAGGTCATTCAATCCACCAAATCAGTTATCTCTGCCGCCTGCTTCCACATGATTTTTAATGTCCTCATTTTAAAATCCGGCACAGGAAGCACCGCAGCATTTAATGATAAATTATTAATCATTGGAATATGTATTGTGCTTTGGGTGGTGATTGTGAAGGTTTGGGAACGGGAGGTGACACAAGTGTAATTTTCCACGCTGCCCTCTGACTCCCTGAAGGGAAAACCGCTCTCCCACAAAAAACAACAATGCCAAACAAAACATGCGGGAAAGCAACTCCTTTAGGGAAACAAGGGCGAGAAGAGCAAAAACAAAAGAAGCCGCTATTCCTAGAAGGAATAACGGCTTTAGAATATTGAGAGGCGGCGACCTACTCTCCCACCCTTTCGGGCA
>JAHDCK010000196.1 GCA_020629915.1 Saprospiraceae bacterium | reverse complement strand
ATCATATTTGTGATATGGACTTGGATGATTACGACAGTTTTAAACATTCTAAGTTATTGATCATCCCTGGCCATAATGAATACTGGACTCGGAAAGCACGGGAAAATTTTGATCGTTTTGTAGCAGAAGGGAAAAATGTATTGATCCTTTCGGGAAATACGATGTGGTGGCAGGTGCGTTATAATGCTAATAAAAATCAATTAATTTGTTATAAACATTTTAAAAATGATCCGATTCGGGATACTTTGCTCAAAACTATTATATGGAAAACTCCCTTATTAAAATATTCTATCCTTGAAAGTATTGGGGCGGATTTTGATTATGGGGGCTATGGCTTAAAGGATAAAGATAAGGGATGGGATGGTTTTAAAATTGTCAATGAAGATTCTCCGATTTTGAAAAATACAAATTTGAAAAATGGTGATGTTTTGCCATTGCCTTCTAAGGAGTACGATGGTGTTCCGGTGGTTTTTGACCCTAATAATGATTTTCCTCGTATAGATACTTCTATTATTTCTTTTTATAAAACGGATTTGATTGGGTATGATAAAGGGTATCGGAACGGGGAGACGGTTGGGACTTTTTTTGTTTTTCAGAAATCGAAGGAATCTGGGGTGGTGGTGAATGTGGGTTCGATGAATTGGTGCTCGGAACTTGATGGGGAATCGGGGGAGGTGTTGAAGCGGATTACGGGTAATGCAATTGAGTTGTTGCTTGAGGGGGAGGTATTTTGATTGGCGTTTTTGACGAGCTGGGCGCAATTTATTACCACAAGAGGTCACAGAGCGTCCACAGAGGTTTTTGACGAGCAGAGCGCAGGGGAACCACAAGAGGTCGCAGAGAGACACAGAGTGGGACGTGCAAGAGCGTAATTTTTACAAGTGGTCGCAGATATATAGATTTTATTTGTTGAAATTAAATTTATAGACGACTCCCAGGTTGTAGGTGAAGCTGTTGCCGATGTTTCTTCCAGAGAAAATTTTGGATAGACCGACAAAGGCACCGAATTGGGGGCGGATAGCGTAATAGTAGGTTCCGCCGATTTTGGTGTAGCTGACTCCGAAGGATTTGAAGCCGGAAGGATCGCCGTCGCGGTAGCTGTTGCCGCCCTCGGTATTTTGAAAATCAAACCAAATATCTGCGTAGTGTTTTGCGGAAGCGTAGCCAATTTTGGCAGAGAGTGTGGTGAAATTATCGGGTTGGGTGGTTGGGATGACTTCGCCATTTGCATCTGTAACTATTCGATCATTTTCATCTAATCTAAAATTATAGCCACCGGTTATATTTCCAAAAAACCCATTATTTAAATCCAATTGTAATACACCTCTTACCGGAATAATAAAAGCTTGTTGTCCAATGGCACGGGCATCATTAAAGTCATAATCTGAGATTGGAAACTGCGCTCCGGCTCCCAGGATAAATTTTAAACGACCCGCACCTTCTATTTCAGAATGAACAATTTTATATTTTAAATATACACCTGCGTCTTGTAAGCCTTTAGCCGAGGAGGTTCTTTGGACATAAGGAATTGACGCGATGATATCAAAGCGATCTGAGATCCCATAAGCGGCAAATAAATTTACACTTTGGGTTTCAATGCCAAAATTAAGGGTCGTGTCTCCCCCACTATTTCGGGAAAAATATTTATCGCTGTCTTCTTTGGCGTAGGACAAGGCCAGGTCGAGATTGCCCTTTCCTTTCATATATCCATCAATCGCTCCTTGTGAAAAAGCGACGGAGCTAAGCCCCAAAACAAAACAAAATGATATTAATATTTTTTTCATTGTTGTAATATTTTACCCAAAATCAATTTCTGTATTATCTCCTATATTCAAACTTTGACTCAACCCTTTTATAGAGGCATCACTCCCTACGACCGAATGATGCAAAACCACATCGCCGATAGAAGCGTAATTTCCTATGATAGAATTTTTTATAATAGAATAATTAATATTCACATTGTCTCCTATGGTTACATTTGGTCCAAGTATAGAATTTTCTATCTTACAATCTTTTCCTATACTCACAGGCGGAATGATAATCGTATTCTCGAACTCCGGCAAATTTTTATAAGCATAACGCGCTTGCTTGAGAAGAATCGCATTGGTTTCCAGGAGGATTTCTTTTTTTCCACAGTCAAACCAATTATCCACAGACATCGGAGCAAACTTAACGCCCTGCTCTATCATTCGCATCAGACCATCCGTCAATTGATACTCCCCAATTGTTTTTATATTATTTTTAATGTTATAATCAAGTGCCTCAATGAGATTTTTTATCTCTTTAATTTTATACAAACCCACTAAAGCGAGATTGGATTTTGGAATGTGTGGTTTTTCCACTACGCGGGAAACATAATTTTCTCCATTCAATTCTGCTACCCCAAATTTGCGCGGATCATCTACCTTATGAATACCCAGGCAAGAAGTCGGATGCTCTACGATTTTTTTCAAATCCACATCAAAGATGGTATCTCCCAGAACGATAAAAATTTCATCTGTCTGCAAAATGGCTTCCCTTGCCAACCAAACCGCATGGCCCAATCCCTGCCGTTCGGATTGATACACAAATTCTTTTTTTAAATCGGGATATTTTTCATTTATATAAGATTTAATTTTATCTCCAAGATAACCAACGACGAAAACAAACTCATCAATCCCAACATCCAGCAATTGATCCACGATAAAGGAAATAATGGGTTTGCCCGCTACGGGAATGAGCGGTTTAGGTTGAGTAAAAGTATGTGGGCGAAGGCGAACGCCAGCACCGGCTACGGGAATCAAAGCTTTCATAAGCGAACAAAGATAAAAACTTTGGAATATTTTAAGGAATTTAAAATTTGACAAAAAGAAAAAATACACAATATGGGTTGCATCTTTCCGTTTTTAATTATAACTTTGAATTACAAAGTACTTTTTAAACCAGATCGAGATGAGCAAGCATCAGGAACATTTAGAAACGTTATCAGAGATTCGCTCCCTTATGGAACGGTCGTCCCGATTCATATCCCTGAGTGGATTGTCCGGGGTAGCTGCGGGCGTGATTGCCTTGGCCGGAGCTATTGTAGCGGCGATTTATTTGGAGGTAAATTTATTCGAGGAACACCATTATTACGTCATTCGGCAGGGAGAAAAATGGGGCATGGATTACTGGACCTTCTTTTTTGTGGATGCCGGAGTGGTTTTGATTTTGGCCCTTGCAGCCGGGATTTATTTTACCACAAAAAAAGCCAGGAAAAGCGGGCAAAAAATATGGGACCCGACAGCGAGATTGATGTTAATTAACCTGGCGATTCCCCTTGGAGCCGGAGGGATATTTTGCCTGATTTTGATTCATCACGGTTGGTTTGGATTAGTCGCACCGACGACTCTAATATTTTATGGTTTGGCATTGCTCAATGGCGGAAAATATACTTTAAATGATATACGTTTTTTAGGAATAACTGAAATCATTCTCGGACTTATCGCTACCTATTATTTGGGATATGGGTTGTTGTTTTGGGCAATTGGTTTCGGCGTTTTACACATTGTATATGGGATTGCCATGTATATGAAATACGACAGATAAGTTTTACACCCTGGAATAGCATTTATATGAAAAATATTATCACCCAACTGAATAAGTTATTTGAGAGTCGGGTCAGGCTTGGGATTATGTCTCTCCTGATGGTCAACGACTGGGTGGAATTTAAGCGCATGAAGGAGATGCTGGAAGTGAGTGACGGGAATTTAGCAAGTCATATTTCTTCTCTGGAAAAAGCGGGGTTTGTAGAAGTTCGGAAAGTTTTTGTAGGAAAGAAACCGCAGACTTCCTACGCAGCTACGAAGGAAGGAAAAAAGGCTTTTAATGATCATCTGGATGCGCTGGAGACATTGTTGAAGAATAGAGATTAAAATTTTTTTATCCTTTTACTTTGAATTTCAAAGTGCTTTGAAAAAATGAAAAATGAAAATTACAACTATTACATTACTTTTTTTCCTAAGTGTAAATCTCCTTGCATATGGGATGGCAGATTGGTCCTTAACAACACCAAAAGGAACTTACATTCACAATTTTTATGGTTCAAATGTAATAGAGTTTAGTGGGGATAGCACCTTCTCACACTTGAATGAGTGGTATTTTTATAAATTTAATATAATTGGCATTGTAAAAAAGAGGTTGACTTGGAAGCCAGCGCTTAACAATCCTGAATTTGCGATAAAGTATTTTATATACAATGAAAACAACCAAACTTTAAGAATCTATGAAACTAAAAAAGAATGGGAAAACACGTTAAGTGGGGAGCACTTAATTCCTAATTACACCAGATGGCATAATGGTCATAATTGGTTTTTTGAAATAATTGAAGTTTTAATTTATGGGATTTTGTTTCTTTCCACAGGTTCTATATTTTTTATTTCCTGTTTTATAAACCTCAGAAAATCATATAGAATTATAGCCATTATACCTGTTGTTTTAGTTTCTATTTTCTTGTACTGTTATTATTATTTACTAGAAGGTATTTACAGTTTTTAAAACAGATACATCATGCAAAAACAAATAAAAAAAATACGCGCCTTTATTCTGGAAAGCACTATTGAAAAAGCTATTCCGGTTTACAGAAAGCTACGACCCAATAAAAAGCCCTGGACGACTTCTTTGGAAGCCATGGCCAAAATGCCATCAGGCAGCCTTGGCAAAACAATGGCTAAATTCATGAAAGAAAGAAATATTACTTTTATTCCTGAGTTTGAGCATCACGATTTTTGTCATTTCTTTACGGGTTACGGAATGGATTGCGAATCCGAAAGCCGCTTGCAATTTTACCTCTTGGGAAATGGAAAATCCAGTTTATTTGTTTGGGGAACCTGTGTGCTGAGTTGGATCTTGATGCCCGACTTCTGGACAACTTTTATAAAAGATTTTCAGAGAGGACAGCAGGAACAAGCCTTTCACCAATGGGATTTTGAAAGTTTGCTGTTCACTCCGGTTTCCTGGTTGCAGGATTTTATTAGAATAAAAAATATTAATTTAATTAACCTTTAAATTTCGAATGATGCATCTGTTAATTCCCGGAATCATCTTTGCTATCATCCTGATTGTTTATCCGTTTATCAAAAGTTTTTCGGAGTTTTTTGAAGACCCTATCCGACAAAACAAAGTTGCAGTTAACCCAATGAGCAATGAAGCTTTAGAGGTACTCGACTACCCGGAGCAAGGCAGGATTAATATTCCTGAAAAATCAACGCCCTCCTACCCGGAGATTTTGATGATGGGTATTGCGCCCATTGCAGGAATATTCCTCGTATATTATTTTGAACGGGATTTAGTGCCTTTTGATTTGAATCACTTTCCCAGCCTAATCGCGTATATTGTTTTTTCTTATGTATGTTATTGGATTTCGAGATTTGGAAGCAGTCCATCCTCCGGCAGAATGATGGTCATTGTGCAGCATGGGCTAGCCATCGGAATACTTTTATACTTATTTTTATTTATTCATTATATATCTCCTCTAATTCTTTTGGGCGGGCTGGTACTCCCTTATGTCGCCTTCCCCTTATTCGCTCCACTTCCCGCTTTACTTTACAGTTGGAGACAGATGGAACGGAACAATAAAAAAATCACCGAACGAATAAACAACGGAAATACAGATATAAATTTAAACAATGCTTATTGGAATTTTCGACCACAAAACATTTTAATTTTGCTTGTTCTCATCTTCGTCATCCAGGGTGGTCTGATGGTTTTTGGACAAGGACCATTTAGCCCGGTTGCGGCTTTTCTGGGTGGCGAAGGATTTTTGCTCGGCGAAAATTCCTGGTTGTTTAAAGGTATTTTTCCATAAAACAAAGAGGCGACGCAGGGACATTTTTATTATAATTAATTTTAGGGTTTTTCAAAAGTGGTCGCCTCTTTTTCAATGGTTCAATGGTTCAATGGTTCAATGGTTCAATGGTTCAATGGTTCAATGGTTCAATAATTTCAATTTAATAAATAAATATTTTAAAATGAAAAATATTATTAATGCGCCAAAGCTTTTTTTAACTTTGGTTTTTGCAACAATCTTCAATATGGCTATGCTCGTTTTTCGGATAGAATATTCAGGAAGCATTTCTCATATATATTTGATTTGGAATTTATTTTTGGCTTGGATGCCTTTTATAGTTGCTTTTTATTTATATAATTTTAAAACAAAAAAAATAAAAATCATCTGGAGTGTCCTGCTCATTGGCGCGTGGCTTGCCTTCTTTCCCAACGCTCCATACATTATAACAGACTTAATACATCTCAAATCCAGACCGCTGATTCCACTCTGGTACGACGCCGTCCTGATATGCGGTTTTGCCTGGACGGGATTGTTGCTTGGCTTGAGTTCTCTCCTAATGATACATGATTTTATCCAATATAAATCAAACAATTTTGTAGCCTGGACCTTTTCTCTTTTTGCTATTGGAGCCGGAAGTTTCGGGATTTATGTCGGACGTTTTTTGCGATGGAATAGTTGGGATATTGTGACTCGCCCCCTAACCGTCATTCGGGATATTTTAGACAAGCTAGTCCATCCACTATCCAATGGAGAATCCCTTAGCATGGCGTTGGTCTTTACCGGATTTTTGTTTGTGAGTTTTTTGACCTTGCGGATTTTGACCGAGGTACAACCTGAAAATGTGGGTCGAGGGGACCAATACTAAACATAAAAAGTCGCAACATTTCTACCACTGACTTGTTACACTTTTTTATGTACAACAAACTTATTGGTTTTCAGAAAATAACCGCCGAACTTTTGAAAAACAAAAATAAAAAGTTGTCATTTCGAACGAAGAGAGAAATCTCGTCTAAACATAGAAAATTGATTCCTAAAAAATCTCAGAAGTCAAAAGCAGGGAACTGTTCTTTGCTTTTAGACAAGATCTCTCACTCCGTTCGAGATGACAAATCATATATGTTTTATATTTATTGATTCGGTATTATTTTCGTCGGTATTTTTTTAAAACCAATTAGTTTGTTGCCCCTGTAAGCTTGAAAACAATCTTAGTTTTTTACTAGCATTTCGCAATCAACAAACTTTAGTTTGTTGTACAAAATATAAAAATATGAATTATCCTAATTTAGAATCCTTAGCCAGTCGTCTTCGCCAATGCGAAACGATGCCTGAATTTTATTTATACGAAAAACTAAAATCCAAAGCTTACAAAGGCTATGATTTCTTTCGTCAAATGCCGCTTGGCAATTACATCGTGGACATCGTTTGTGATGAACTGAAGCTCGCAATTGACATCGACGGCGACACCCATGACCTAAAATACGCACAAGGTGAAGGCCGTAACCGTTCTTTGAGAGAAATGGGTTTTCGGGTACTGCGTTTTACGCATAATGAGTTGAAGCATGCCCCGGAATATGTGCTTGGGAAAATTTACAAACACATAGATGAATTGGAGCATTAGATTATTTTGTAATGTAAAATTTTGCATTTTGCATTAGTAATTCTGCATTCCCCGAATTTGCTTATCTTTGTCAGGTATGCTAAGCCTGATCTCAAATAAAGCAACGTACCAAACGCTTTTTGGTCTGGGGATGATTCTGGGGACGATATTGTGTATTTTCCAGCCCAACTTTCCTATCATTCGCCTGGGAGCTGACTTTGCCGTACAGATTATGTTCGCTTATCTTTTCCTTGGAATTTTATTTTTAATTCTCAAAAGCCCAAAGCTGATGTTTATCAGTTTTACCTGTTGTGGCGTGATGTGTTTGTTTTTAAAACGCTCCTTCAACGATCAACTCATGCTCCCGATGCTCCGCAATACGACTTCCATCAAGGTGGCGCATTTCAATGTTTCGGCTACGACGGATTACAAGAATTTTATTGAAACGGTTAAAAATTCGAGAGCAGACATTGTTTCTTTCCAGGAAGTGACACCGGATTGGGATATGTTTTTAAAACAAGCCTTAAAAAATGATTTTCCACATTCTAAAAGCATGGTGCGGATAGATTTTTACGGTATGGCCATTTATTCCAAACACAAAATTTCCAAACTGGATACCTTTTATCACAAGGATGTTCCCAATCTCATAGGTAAAATCAATATAAATAAATCAGACGATCAGGTCTTTTTTATCGGGACGCATACCACCCCGCCTATTGACAATGCCTCCTACCAGGTGCTCAACGAACAACTGGAAACGGTGGCCAAAAAAGCTCAAAAAATTCAGGCGCCGCTCATTACTTTTGGTGATTATAATGCAATGGTCTGGTCTTTTGAAATCCAAAATTTCAAGAACCAGTCCGGCTTGAAAAACAGTCGGCGGAGTTATATTCCAAGCTTTACCAATCGCGCCCAGTCGCCTAACGATTATATTTTTTATTCCGATCATCTAGAGTGTGTCGGCTTTGAAACGCTCTATCATTCCAACTCCGAAAAAGCGGGTATCCTCGGACAATATCAATTCAAGACGGCTTACACCAATGCTCAAAAACCGCTTCAATAGTTTTCGGTATGCCTTTGCGGGTATCACAGATTTGCTGCGCACACAGGTGAATGCAAGGATTCATTTGTTTTGCTTTTTCGTCGTCGTTGCTGCGGGGTTTTACTTCGATATTGAGCGGTGGGAATGGTGCGCCATCCTCGGAGCGAGTGCCTTGGTTTTTTCTCTGGAAGCGGTCAATACGGCTCTGGAATACCTAACGGATTTGGCTTCGCCGGATATTCATCCGCTGGCAGGTAAGGCGAAGGATGCCGCAGCGGGTGCGGTGCTGATTGGAGCAATTTTTTCTGTTATAATTGGAATAATTATTTTTTGGGAGCGGTTTTTTATTTTTTTATAATTTAAGTAACCGGCCACAATAAAATTTATAATACTTTTGAACGACTTTTTAATTTCT
>JAHDCK010000195.1:8505-8911 GCA_020629915.1 Saprospiraceae bacterium | reverse complement strand
TATGTGAAGAAGGTAAACGTATTCGCAATAGCCCAGCCTACCAAGTAGAGGGAATCAATGTAAATTTTGTGCAAATGGCAGGACCAATGATACAAGTAGCGACCTACGAAAGAGGCGTGGAAAACGAAACGCTTTCCTGTGGAACGGGGGTTACTGCTGCCGCATTGGCGACTCACTTAAAAGAAGGAAATCCAAATGGAGATTATACGCGCCTGGTTTTTACGAAAGGCGGAAAACTGGAAGTGAAATATACGGCAGGGAGCAATGGCTTTCAACACATCTGGCTGTGTGGTCCGGCGCAGCGGGTTTTTAAAGGGAAGTGGGAGCTATAAAAAACAGGCTATCCCTTTCAAGAAGATATAGCCTGTTTTATAATAAGAAAAATAACCTTAAAACATCTCTGTCT
>JAHDCK010000195.1:0-8495 GCA_020629915.1 Saprospiraceae bacterium | reverse complement strand
CAGGTTGCCACTTAAAGTCGCAACCTAATTTTTTATATGTGACTAAAACATCTCTGTCTGGCTAAAATGGAAAGACCCTTCGATAAGGGCATTTTCATCAGAGTCAGCACCGTGAACGGCATTTTCTCCAATGCTGGTCGCATACAAAGCGCGGATAGTTCCGGCTTCTGCTTCTGCAGGATTCGTTGCACCGATGAGTTTTCTAAAATCCTCCACCGCATTATCTTTTTCCAAAACGGCTGCTACGATAGGCCCGGAAGACATAAAATCCACCAATTCCTGATAGAAAGGACGCTCCTTGTGAACGGCATAAAAAGCACCTGCCTTTTCCGCAGTCAGTTTCGTATATTTCATCGCTACAATTCTAAAACCGCCTTCGCAAATTTTATTTAAAATAGCACCAATGTGGCCGTTGCGCACGGCATCTGGTTTGATCATGGTAAAAGTTCTGTTACCCGCCATAAGTATTTTTATATTTTAATGAATAAAAATCGGTTTAAAAATCGCTGCAAAAGTACGCAAAGTACCTTGCGGACAAAAATTATTTTTTGAGAATCCCTTTATTTTTTGGAATTTCACAGTTTGAAAACTAAATCCCAATTATGCAAATAGAAGCACTAAAGGACTTATTAGCTCAACCCAAATATATTGTCATCACTTCCCACCGAAATCCGGATGGGGATGCTATTGGGTCTTCTCTCGGATTATATCATTATCTCAAGAAAGGTGGTCATCACGTACAGGTGATGTTTCCTTCAGAATTTCCGGATTTTGTGGCCTTCCTTCCCGATGCGGAAACCATCAAGATCCACGATGATGATCCGGATGGTTGTAATCTTTTATTAGAAGCCGCAGATATTATTTTTTGTTTGGATTATAATGCGCTTCACCGGGTGGATACCATGGGAGAGGTAATTGCTGCACAGGATTGTACTAAAGTTCTGATTGATCATCATCTGGAGCCGGAGGCTTTTGCAGATTTTACCTTGAGTGAAACAACGGCCAGCTCTACGAGTGAATTGATATATGATTTTGTTAAATTAATGGGAGATGAGGACAAACTGGATGCTACGATTGGAGAATGTTTGTTTACCGGAATTTTAACAGACACAGGGTCTTTTAAATACAGCACCTCCGCAAAATTATTTCGCACAGTAGCGGAGTTGACAGATTTGGGTGTGGATAATTATACGTTACAGGATAAAATATTTAATAGTCTGGAAGAAAAAAATCTTCGATTGTTAGGGCATTGCCTTTATAATCGAATGGAAATTTTGGACGATTATAAAACTGGCATCATTACACTGTCAAAAAAAGATTATGAATATTTTGATATTCAGCGAGGAGATACAGAAGGGATTGTCAATTATTTATTAAAATTAAAAAATGTAAAATGTGCTGCTTTCATAAAGCAACAACCCAATGTGGTTAAAATTTCACTACGCTCAAAAGGAGATTTCTCTGTGCAGGAAATTGCACAAAAATATTTTAAAGGCGGCGGTCACCGAAATGCTTCCGGCGGGCATACCTTCAAGGGGTTGCGCAAAACAGTTGAGATATTAAAAGAGGTTTTACCGGAGTACAAGGAAGAGTTGAATAAGGAGTAATTCAATGGTGCAACGATTCAATGGTACAATAGTGCAATAATTCAATATTAAATTTTTTAAAATGAAAAATATAAGATATATATTATTTGTTTGCTTTTTGCCTTTTTTTATGGGTTGCGGAGATAGCACGCCTGAAGGATATTCTATTAGTGATGATGGGTTGGTATATAAGTTCCATGAACAGAATCCCGGACCTAAGCCGGGCTTAGGGGCACAGGTTACTTACCATTTTTCTATGCGAAATGAAGACAATACACTCCTTACGAGTTCCAGGTTGTCGGGCAATCCGGTGAAGACAATTATTCCCAATCGGGTAAGAGGATCAGTAATGTTGCGCGGGGTGCAGATGATGTCCAAGGGAGATAGTTTGACTTTGCGGGTTTCTGTAGATTCCCTGCCTCGTATTCCGGATGGCCAGAATATTAAAAATTACGTATTTGTAGATTTAAAATTATTAGACTTTTTGCCTTTTGATGAATTTATGAAACAACAGCAACGGCAGGATAGTATTCGCCGGATAAAAGTTGTTGAAATTCAAAAATTTGGGGAGGAGCAAAAGGAGATACTTGGTGAGCGGGTCAAGCAATATGCCAGTGGAAAGCTAGCTACTCAAACAGCTCCTTCGGGCCTCAAATACATCATTCATAAACCAGGAGAAGGCAAACCAGTAGTACAACAGGAACCTGTATTTACGCATTATATCGGGATGTTGAAGGATGGTACCGTATTCGATGAATCTTTTATTAAGGCCAAGGCACTGGAATTTCGTCCGGGCTTGGGTGAGGTGATCAAGGGCTGGGATGAAGGTATTCAGTTTTTGAAGGAAGGCGGCGAAGCGACGCTGTTTATCCCGGCAGAATTGGGCTATGGTGCTTCCGGTTTTGGAGATAAAATTCCACCTAACTCGGAGATTATCTTTTTTGTTCAGGTGGCTAAGGTGGGGCATTAATCGCATTGGCTTTAGTGGATGAGGTTGTTTAGCTCTTTGCTTATCTTTGCAACTTGTTTATTTTTATATAACTTATCTTCAAATAATTCAACCCATTGAATGCCTTTTATGGCATTGGTGAGAAATACTTCTTCTGCATCGAGGAGTTCTTTGATTGATAATGGTTTTTCTTTTATATTTTTATTAAAATTTAGAATAGCTCTCCGCATGACTCCGGCTACACATCCTTCGCTAACTGGAGGTGTATAAATATTGCCATTTTTTATAATAAAAATATTGGCATAATGAGTCTCTGCGATCCTGCCGGAGGAGTTGAGGAGTAGCCCTGCATCACATTGACTTTCCTTTGCAAATTTTCCTGCTAGTACATACGGTAAACTATTATTTGTTTTTATGGCAGTTAATGGAGTTGAATGAATAGTTATTTCTTTGTATAATTTTAATTTTAATCCATTTTGATTAAACGGATAAGGTTGTTTGAGGTTGGAAAGAGCAGTTGTAGCGATTACAAATTCGAAATTGTTTTTTTGAGGGGTATAGTAACCAAGGTATCCGGAGCGGAATAAAGTGAATCGAATTCTGAAATCTTTGTAACCACTAAAAGGGGGAGTCGTTTTAAATATTTCTTCCTGAAGTTTTTTTTGATCCCAGTTAAATTCAAGGCCAAGTATTTTGCATCCTTCCTTCAGCCTGGCGTAATGCAGTTCTAAATTTAGAATTTTATTATTATA
Source organism: Saprospiraceae bacterium (assembly GCA_020629915.1). Taxonomy (GTDB): domain Bacteria; phylum Bacteroidota; class Bacteroidia; order Chitinophagales; family Saprospiraceae; genus JAHDCK01. Next base: position 5,208 of record JAHDCK010000195.1, on the reverse strand, counting down.
AATCTTTATCGTTTCAAAAATGCCATCCCCATATCGAAAAGAGCGGTTTCCAAAGGAGAGAGCAGTGTTGCCTGGTTCCCAAATCTTGCCATTATGGTTGAAAATAATCATATATTATAAATTTTACAAATTAACAATTTATAGGGCATCAACAAACTTTTTGAGGTTAAAAAATAGCCGCCGAAAATAAAATTTTTATAATTAAACAAAACATATAATACTTTGTCATCTCGAACGAAGTGCCTCCCATCCGCTAGCGGTTTCTTCACTTAAAAGTCCAAAGGGACTTTTACCCTTCGGGATCGTTCAGTCACGTCTAAACGCAAGGAACAGTTTCCTATTCTTTATTTCTGGGATTTCCTGGGAATCAGATTTTCATTTTTAGACGAGATTTCTCCTCACTGACGCAAGGTCAGCACAGGCTCGTCGAAATGACAACTCTATTTTTTGTTTTTCAAAAGTTCGGCAGTTAAGTAACTGGACATAATAATGTTCAAAGTATTTTAAGGATTATTGTGGCCGGTTACTTAATTTCTAAAAACCAATAAGTTATTATTCTAAAAAAAACCAGCAGCAAACTGCAAAATATTTTGAACCCAAAAGAAAGCTTTACTGGTATATTTCCATTTGGGTGTGGCGGAGGGGCGAAGGGTTTTGCTATTATTGTTTAAATTTATATCTAATAAAATTTTCTGCGAAGGATCGATTTGTGCGCTGATGATTTTAAAAGGAGAATGTGAAGTAAACTCAAAAGAGCGTTTTTGCCCATCCCAGCGGGTCCAACTTGTATCCCCGTTTTCATAGGTGATCAAAATTTCCTGTGGAATCTGTACTTCTCCCAACCGATGGAAAATGACCTTGCCATTGTAAAGGCTGTCTTCTATAAATGGGGAAAATTCCTCGCTAAAATATCCGCCAGGCGAGTAACTTTTTTTATTGGAGATAGAGGCGACCGTATAATCACAAATATTTGATTCATATATAATTTGTTTGAAATACCAGTCGAGGTCATCATTGGGAAGAGGTATGTTCTTTTCTTTTACAATTTCATTAGCTACATCAAAAAAGTCCTGTCCCTTGGGGTGCTTGAACTTCCATTTCTCATAGTAAGCACGAACGATTTCATCCATAAGTTCCAGACCGAGGATATTTTCCAGTGTAGCTAAACCCGTGGCCGTTTTGGAGTAACTCATGGTATTGTAGCCGCCGTGATTAAACTCCCAGGCCAGCCGCCCAGGCTCGGCAATCTTGGGGTTATCTGAACGGGTATAACGCAGGCGGCTATCCTCGCGATTGCCCCAATGATAACCAGCCAAATCAAAAACCGACCGTTTTGTGCCAAAGCGTTCATCCATAATTCTATCCTCGAAGTAAGAAACAAATCCTTCATCCAACCAGGCTTCTTCCGATTCATTGGAAGCCAGGATTTGCATAAAATACTGGTGCAAAAACTCATGGGTTGTGATGATTTCGATAGTGCGCAAATCGTTGGGCATGCAGCAAAAAGATAAACCTGTCATCAGAGTCGGGTATTCCATGCAGCAGGAGCGAATGCCGTGTGCCGGCGGATCGACAATGGTGAAAGTAGAGTAGGGGTAGGGAGCCAGGTGTTTTGCCATGAATTCCATGGCATATTTTGCACTTTCGATGTAGCGGTCTTTGAAGTTGTTGTGTTCGGGTTGGATGAGCAGGCGGATTTCGGTGTCGCGCCATTGGTCTTTGTATTCAATAAAATCAGGTGAAGCCGTCCAGGCAAAATCAATCACGTCCTCGGCCCGGTACTGCACGGTTTGAGTGCCATTGTTATTTTTTTTATATGACATTCTTTCTCCGCTTGCGCCTACAATAAAATGATCAGGAACTGTAAGGGAGACATTATACAAACCAAAATCTGAATAATACTCCGTAGAACGATGATAGTTATGGCATTTCCATTGTCCTTTTTCATCTCCTTCCCGCCATTCGTAAACGCCAGTTTTCGGAAACCACTGAACGATAAAGTGATAATCCTTTAGGCTGTATCCGGTTCTGGCGACGAGGCGTGGGATTTTAGCTTTAAATTTTATATATAACTTAATTTCTTTATAAGGTAAAACAGGATCATCCAGATTCAATTGCATGACTGTCTGATCGTGTTCATTGGGGAAAGTGGTTTGGATGAAACGGGTATTGGGAAGGAGTTCGGTAGAGTCTTGTGTTTTAATAGAAAGAATATCTGTCCAGCCCCATTGCTCTTCACTGAGTTCATTGGGAGGTGTTCCAAAGGCTTCTCCTGATTTTAAAAAAGTGGATTGACTGTTGCGAAACGCATTTAAATATAAATGAAATTGCAATTCGTGGATAGTATCAGGCGATGGATTTTTCCAGGTGAGAATTTCGTAGCCATCCAGTATTTTTTTTTCGTTGTCCAGTATTACATCAATATCATAACTAGCTGTTCTCGGACTAAGTGGAGGATTAGCGAGGTTAAATTCTATTTGAATAAAACATATTATAATAAAAATCGTAAGTAACCGAAACATCAAGCCGCAATTTTTTACCAAAGATACTGCGGGTAGTAGAAATAAAAAAGGGCCTCCCAAATGGGAAGCCCTGAATTTTCACTTGGTTATTGTGAATTATTGTACAATCAATCTTTGAGTAGAAGTCTGATTCAATTCGTTAGTGAATTGTAACATGTAGATTCCCGCAGAAAGTTGACTCACATTAATTTCATTGTTTCCTACAAAAACATCTTTTTCCATCATTTTTGTTCCGTTGATATTGTAGATAACAGCTGTACCGTCTACTTCAGTATCAATATTCAGTTGGTCAGCAACTGGGTTTGGATAAACAGTCGTTTCAACATCCGCTACTTCTCTTTCTACAGAAACAATCTCAGAAAGCATGAAGGCACCATCAAGGTCTACATTTTTCAACTGGTAGTAAATGATGTCCGCTTTTGGAGCCGTATAATCTACGTGTGCGTAGTTTTTCAATTCGTAGCTATCTTCAATGTCTCCGATAGTGTGAATGATTTCAAAGTTTTCTCCATCAACAGAGCGCATTAACTCGTAGTGAGAAACACCATCTTCCATTGCAGTAGTCCAGCTAACAACTACTTTGTTTCCGGTAGCTTCCGCTGTGAATCTTACCAATTCGATTGGAAGGTTAGACTCAGAAATAACATAAGGTCCTGTAAATTCTTTAACACCTGCGATAGAAACCAAACCGATTTTCATCAAAGCTCCTGAAAGTACGCGTACTTTACCTGTAGCTAAAACATTCAAAGTAGAAGTCTTATCTTTCATATCTAATGTACCTTCAACATCCAGGTCACCAGCAACTTCCCATTGTGCTTTTCCGTCGATAGTCAAGGCATTTCTTACATACATTTTAGTACCAGCAGCAATTTTAGCATCGAAAGTTCCTTTTACACGAGTTGTTCCTTCCAAAGCCATAGAAGCCGTTCCTGCTGTTTCAACAGCAAGGTTTTTCTCGAAGTTGTTGGTTCCTCTTACAATAAGAGCAGCAGTTCCGGAAGCTTTCATAGAAACATTTTCTCTGAAAGTATTGGTTCCTTCGATAGCCATTTTAGCATCAGTTGCCTGGATATCAACAAAACCAGCTACATCTTTTGTTCCTCCCCAGGTAATAGATCCTCCAGTTGCATAAACACCTACTTTTACTGGATTTGTAATAGTCAAATTAGCAGTAGAAGCAATGCTTGCTCCATTGGTAGATGATAATCTGTAGTGGCTATTTACGGTCATAGTTCCTGCTAAATTTATTGACGCTCCAACACCGTCTGCCTCTGCGGAAAATGTACCATTAGTCGTTAATGAAGCCGTACTGCTTGTAGCAATTGCTCCACCTTTAGAGTCAAGGGTTAGTGTTCCATTTGCTGTCATAGTGCCATTGATAGTCATGCTACCTCCAGCATTAGCCGTAATTTTTAGGTTATTGGTAGCACTAATGGTATTTGTTCCAGTGAACTGAGAAAAACCATCTACTACTAATTCAACGGCACATCCGGCTCCGCTAATGTCTGAATCCGGCCAGTTTGTTAAATTTACTTTTGTACCGGCAGCTATATTGATGATAAGTGGACAGCCAGAACCTGTTACAGTAAACAAAGTTGCATCCGGAGCTGAAAAATCATATAAGCCGGATTTTGAGCTTGTCCAAACAGTTTGTGCACTAACGGCAGTTGCCATCAAGAATAAAATTGCGGTAAAAATTGTTGTTAATTTTTTCATTAGAATTTAAAGTTTAAGAGATTAAAAGTTTAAAGAGTAATTAAAAAGTTTAAATAAGAGCTTAACAGAATGAATGACTGTTATGTCGCTTACTGGGACAAAGAAGCGACCAAATCAGGTTGATTTTTTTTTAAAAAAATGAATTTTGTGACGCAAATAATTTATTTTTTTTGGGGGGTAGAATTATTAATCGCTTGATTTGGAGGTTTTTTTTTAAACAACAATGATATTTTTTGTGAGAAATAATGGCCCCCAAACCTTAAATTTTTCTCAAATAAAACTGTAAAAAATACCTAAAAAAGGGAGAAAAGTTTCAAAAATAGAGTGAAGGAATTATAGTTTTACCTTTGCAGTATGACATTTAATTCCCAAAATAGCATTCGGGGTGGACTAATTTATTGTATAGGTGATACCATAGCAGCATTCATCCTTGGAGAATTTACTTTTCTTAGAATGTTTGGAATGTTTTTTATCGGGTCCACGATTTATACTTTAGAAATTCCCAACTACTTTGCCTGGATAGATAAAAAGACAAAACACCTGGAAGGATATCGGCTTTCTTTTCAAAAAACCCTTTTGGCAATGGCCTATTTTAATCCGCTTTGGATTGCACGCCATTTGTTATTTATAAAAATTATTTCACTACAGTGGGAAGCCATCAATTGGGGATTGCTTAGCATTGGTTTGATTTCTTTTTTGGTGAATATTCCCATTGCTTTTATCGCTAACTTTATCATCCAAAATAAAATCCGTTTGGATTATCGGTTTTATGCCAGTGCGGTGTTCTCGGCATTGATGGCCATTTATTATGCGATGAGTGCGGTGTGGTTTGCTTAAGCAAGTAGTCAATTTAAACTGATTAAAAGAATTTCGATATTGCTAAGCATTGTCAGGTTTCCGTCAGGCGAGACACCTGACGAATATGCCTTGTCAGGCGTCTCGCCTGACAAGAAACACCGAGCTAGGATGA
>JAHDCK010000194.1 GCA_020629915.1 Saprospiraceae bacterium | reverse complement strand
TACATAACAAATAAAATATATGGGCATTGTGATCTGCAAATTCCGAAATATCGGGATAAGCAATTTTCCCGGATTCCCGCAAGGGCTTCAATGCTTCAAAATACCGCTTCCAAATCTCCAATCGTTTATTTTTTATATAATTTAAATATTCTAACTGACCCCACAGACAAGCCGCTACCAGCTCCGAAGGCGCGAAGGAAGAACCCAGCTTCATCCACTCGTATTTATCCACTTCCCCCCTGAAAAAGGCAGCGCGATTAGTTCCTTTTTCCCAGATGATTTCTGCTTTTTCTATCAGTTTTTCATCATTGATAACCAATAAACCACCCTCCCCTGCCGATATATTTTTGGAACCGTGAAAAGAAAATGCCGCCAGTTGCCCAAAACTCCCCAAGGCTATTCCCCGATAAAATCCATCAATCGCATGGGCAGCATCCTCTATCAAAACAAGTTGATGTACTTCTGCAATTTGCTGCAACTCTTCCATATCACAAGCCACTCCACCATAATGCACCAAAACGATGGCCTTCGTTTTTTCATTTATCAGTTCCCGGATATGATTCGGGTCAATGTGCGGACGGTCCGGCAAAGAATCACAAAAACGAATTGTCGCCCCTCGCAGGGCAAAGGCACTAGCTGAAGTAACGAACGTATAGGAAGGTATGATGACTTCATCGCCAGGTTGAATATCCAGCAAAAGAGCGGCCATTTCCAATGCTCCTGTGCAGGAATGAGTTAAAAGACATTTTTTAAAATTATATTTTTCTTCAAAAAATGCTTGACACTTTTGAGTAAAAAATCCATTCCCGGAAAGCTGGTTTTTCTCCAGAGCTTCCCGGATAAAAAAAGCCGCCTTATCCGATTTAAACGGCAGGTTAAAAGGGATCATTTTTGGATAGGCTTTTTTCAATTCGATTTGTTTTTACCAGATTCTACTTCATTTTACAAAATAAAATCCTTTTCTTTAATTTTATAAAGGCAAAGACAATAAAAATGCCCCTCCGGGGCATAATTTCTTAAAAATTAGTACCATTCTTCCTCATTTTATTTAGACGATTTTACCCTGTAATTTTATAGTTTAATCATGATCAATAAAGACGAATTTACCCGGTTAATTGAGGCAGAATTTCAGGTTGAAAACCCAAAATGCCAACTCACACCATCCACCAAATATAAGGAAACGGAGGAATGGAGTTCTATGCTGGCTCTCCTCGTCATTGTCCAGATCACAGATACTTATAATGTCGTTTTGGACGAACAGGATTTGAAAAATTGCCCGACTATCTCTGATTTACACCAACTTGTCGTTTCTAAACAAAATCAACCCTGACTTGCCTGTTTTAAATATAAAAAATATTTCTATAAAAGGGATTGCTGCCACTGTCCCTAAAAAAGTCGTCCACAATTCGGACTATCCCTACCTGACGGAAAAGGAGAAAAATTTTATCACTAAAAACATTGGTATCCATTCCCGAAGAATCACAGCACCTGATACCACCGCCAGTGATTTGTGTTTTCATGCTGCCGTTAAATTACTAAAAGATTTAAACTGGCAGCCAAGTGAAATATCTGTGCTGATTTTTGTTTCTCAAACGCCGGATTTCATCACACCCTGCACAGCCGCTCTCCTCCAAACCCGCCTGGGTCTCCCTAAAAACTGTTTGGCTTTTGATATCAACCTGGGTTGCTCGGCCTACCCTTACGGATTGTCTGTGGTCGGCAGTATTTTACAGAACATCCCCGGAGGAAAAGGCCTCCTCCTGGTCGGCGATAAGTCCAGTCAGTTGGTCAATGACAAGGATAAAAGTGCGGCCTTGTTGTTTTCGGATGCTGGAAGTGCGACTGCTTTGCAAAATGATCACAAAGCCTCTCCAATGTGGTTTGACCTCTGTACGGATGGTGAAGGGGCGAAATCCTTAATGGTCAAAGGTGGCGCAGGGAGGCATCCTTTCCATCCTCGTTCGCTGGATGAAAAAGAAGAAACACCGGGAGTCATCCGACATGATTTGAATTTAATTTTAAAAGGATTAGATATATTTAAATTTTCTGTGACTAAAATTCCGCCTTCAGTCAAAATGCTTTGCGAAGCGGCTGGTATTCCACAAGAACATATTGATTACTTTGTGTTTCATCAGGCGAATAAACTCATCAACCAAACCCTCGGAAAAAGATTAGCCATTCCACTCGAAAAAATGCCGGATACTTTAAATGAATTTGGCAATACTTCTTCGGCTTCTATTCCGGTTACTTTGGCTAAAAAATTGCCCGGCATTTTGGGTAGCGGACAACATACCATATTATTGTCTGGTTTCGGGGTTGGATTATCCTGGGGAACGGCCATAATACATACCGAAAACCTTTATATTTGTCCCCTAATAGAATTGGAATAAGCATGCACTCATACGATTATTCTGTAGTCATTCCCGTTTACAATAACGAAGCGACCTTGCCTGAGTTATTGGAGCGAACGCATGCAGTTTTTCAAAGAAACGGGCATTCCTTTGAGGTGATTTGCGTGAATGATGGTAGCACAGATGGAAGTTGGGACGTTCTCACATCCTTCAAAAATAATTCAGATTTTCCATTAAAACTGATCCTTTTTGCTTCCAATCACGGACAACACAAGGCATTACTTTGCGGGATGAGTTTTGCAAAAGGTCAATCCTGTATTTTGATGGATGCGGATTTGCAAACACCCCCGGAGGAAATCGATAAACTAATTATAAGAAAAAAAGAAACGAAAGCGGCGGTAGTTTACGGAACACCGGAACAAAAACACCACCACCCCGCCCGAAATGTATCAAGTAATGCTCTGGGCTGGGTACTCCGAAATTTTGGTTCCTATCAGGCGCAGGGTTCTTCCTTTAAAATCATTGACCAGGAGATTGTTTCTAAAATTATAAATACAGGATTTGAATATATTTTTATTGATGAAATCCTGAGTTGGTACACTTCCAATTTTGAATACGTTGCAGTTTCACATCTCGAAAGGGAAAAGGGAAAATCCGGATATAAAACCGCTCACCTTTTCAAGATGGCCTGGCAGATTATTTTTAATTATACCACTCTTCCACTTCGCATCATGACTTATTTGGGGTTGGCCATCGGCGTGGTTTGTTTTTTTATTGGAATTTATTTTATTTTTCTTAAAATAATGTATGGTTCCGTTCTTGGATTTACAGCCATCATTGTATCCATTTTATTCAGTACCGGAGTGCTTATGTTTTCATTAGGAATTATAGGTGAATATTTAAAAAATATATACTTTACTCAGCTATCCAAACCGCCATTTACCATCAAACGGATAATAGAATGATTTATCAGCAGTTTGGTATTGAGTTGGTCCGGCTGGAACGGGAACACATCGAAATGCTCCGCCTTTGGCGAAACGCGCCTGAAATTGTTCGTAATATGGAATATCAGGAAACCATCACCAAAGAGATGCAAACCAAGTGGTTTTTAAGAATAAATAATATTAATAATTTTTATTTTTTAATTAGAAAAGAAGGAGCCTGGGCCGGGATGATCCACTTGTCAGATATTGACTACGAGGCCAAAAAAGCAAATGCCGGAATTTTTATTAGCGATCCTGCTTTTATTCATTCGACGATTCCGGTTTGTGCTTCGCTGGGGCTTTTGGAGCTGGCTTTTGAGGAATTAAAGTTGGAAAATATTTATATTAAAATAAATAGAAATAATGATCGGGCATTGAAATACAATAAATATTTAGGATTTATTTATATGGAAGCAGGAACACATCCTGATTTTATTAAAATGGTTTTAAGTAAAAAAGATTATCATAAAAAAACGATGCCTTTGAGGCGTTCTGCTCTTAAATTATTCCACCCCGAAAAAACCCTCTTTTTCCAACCGGATAATCCTCTGGATCAGGAAATCAAAACCCGGTTTTTTCCTTCCATGCCTTCCACTCCACCGCCATCAAAACCCGAATAAACAAGGAGGGATTATTGATCCATTTCCAATGACGTACTAACCCATTCAATTCGCTGTACGGGAGATTTTCCAGGTGAAGGTGTTCTTTTATATGATCATTAAATATTTTATTAAAACTATGCCTGTTGTGCCAGTAGTATTCCTGGTCTCGCCTGGGCATAATTTCCATTCCAATATGGAAGGTTAAATGTTCTTTATCGTATAACTTAAAATTTGATGCAAAGGCAAATAAATGATAGGCCAGAGTGATCCCAATAAACGGTACGCCTACGCAAACTTCCCCTAAACGCATCTTTGTAAAAATGTCTCGGTGAAAAACAAAGCAATCAAAACCGGGATGAGGCAACCCTTTGTCCTTGAATATTTTCGGCAAATCCTCTGGGGTTTTGTACTGTTCCCCTACCCGCCTGCGATTGATGATTAGCGCATCCGCTCCTGCCTCCAAAAACGTTTTGACTTTCAGGTAAAAATCGGGCATCAGCCCAATATCTATATTCGTAAAAATCAAATATTCGGCCTCGGAATGCTCGTAAAGCCGCCGTAAAATATCCCCAATTAAAGGCAATTTTTGGGGTCGGGTAAAGGCAGAAACATCCAAAACGGAACGCTCCAGATCCGCCAAAATGGTAAAATAATCCGGGATGATTTTTCTATCCTCCGGGTATTGAGTGGTCAGTAGTTCGACCTCTACCCTGCCCTTCGCCGTTTCCTTCGCCCTGCGCATACTTTCAAAAGTAATCGGCTGAGCCAGATGCAAATCCGTGCCTTCCTGGGCTAGAAAAGGATTTATAATATGAGAAAATTTCATGCGATTTCCCTTTTATTGAATATCCTTGATTTGCTTTTGAAGGGCTTGTATCTTCGGGTTGTATTTTTCCAGAATAGATGTAAATTGATCCTGCTGTTGCTGGATGATATTATTGATGACCATCGTGCGCAGTCGCTCATCTTGTCGGTAATCTTCCAGTTCGAGTGGACGTTTTAGGGATTTTTCCTTTTGGCGAAGCATGGCGTCTGTTAGCGGATTGGCTTTCATGGCCTCGATGGCATTTATGGTTACAGCTTCGTCCCTGTTGGTTATTTCTTTTATTTTTATATTAATTTTTTGAGATAAATCGTCTCTTAGTATATCTATTTCCTCGTTCAGTTTGTCAATGCGCCTGGCTTTCTTTTTGGCTTCTTCCTTGGGGTCCGTGTATCCATTTTTAAGGGCATTCAGAAAAAACCCTGGAACGCTTTTCACAATTTCCTGATTGTGTTTTGCCCGTCGGGTAACCGCTATCGCCTGTTCAATATCTTCCCCGTTGTATTTTTTTGTATTTAACAGTTTTAAAAAAGAAGTCGGCGTCACTCCAAAGGAACCCACGACAACATCTTCGTAGGATTTAAACAACCGATCGGCTTGGCTTTCTTTCGCCTCCGAAACCTCAATCGTTGGTTTTTCATTTTCTGTATAATCCGGGAAAAGGGAGGGTTGCAATTCGCCTCGAATGAGAGCGAGTTCCCTGGGTGTTTTGCTATAAATTGGAAAGCGCAGGGCATGCACTCTCCTACCCTTTTTTATCTTTTGAATTTCATCTATCGGGACGGTTATATCTGTTTTTTTATTTATATCTTTTATAGAACGTTTCACAACCATTTGATAAAAATTGGCAAACTTCGGATATTCATCTGTTATATTAAAATAATCTTTGAGTGTTGCTACTTCTATCGTTCGATGTCCAATTTTTTCATATTGTTTTAATAACTCATATATTCTAATACCGTAAGTTTGAAGATATATTACATTTCTCAATTCATAGCTGGTGTAGCGATCTTTTTTAGAATCAAATCGCTTCCGAAAATCCAAAAGATAGGGCCGGATCATAGGATCGATTCTAACATCAATATATTCCTGATCTTTCAGATTGCGCTCCCGGTTTTCCTTAGTATCTTTTATATAATCTACTCCTATTATTAAATGGTATTGTTGTTCCCGCTCTATGCCGTCTTTCACATAACCCACAACCAGACTTTTGTCAAACAAACGAATGGCGGCACTCCGCAACAGATCATAAGATTGGTGGGAAGACAGATTGAAATTCTTTTTAATATCTCTGTACCAAACCCGGTAAATTTTGTCGTCCTCATCTGATGGAGCTATAGAGGATACCAGCGAAAGGAAAAAACGCATCTCCCAGATGTCAAACATATATTTGGCTTCTACCAATTGATTGGCTTTCACCACTAAGCGTATTTTTTTCTTTCGCTTTTCCTTTTGTGTGAGTTTTTTCTTCCGTAGCACTTTTGTCCTTTTTAAAGGTAATGAATATGGGAGAAATCCATTCTAAGGGTAATAAATATGGAGTATTTCTCTTAAATATGGTTCTTTTCTGTACAAATATAATAAATATGGGGGATTTCTGTCCCATTTTTATTGGTTTTTGACCCATTTCTATTACACTTACCCAAATTTATTACCCTTTATCCCAAATTCCTTATCTTTTCCCATAGTTATTACCTTTCTTCCCATATTTATTGTCTTTTATCCCAAAACTATTATAGTTCCTCCCATATTTATTATATTTTTTGGCTGGAATGCCCGTAAAATGGGGCTTTTGGGGAAGTGAAAACAATTAAATTATAATAAAATAACAACAACAATATAGCTCATTGTAGGTGTCGGTTTTTTTAAGATTTTTTTTATAAGTAGGTGGACACAATTAACTTTTTTAGAATGGAACCTCTCCCCCATTGCGGGCCCCCCCTCTCCTATTTTGAGATCAGGAATCTTCTGAAAAGGGAAGGGTTTTTATAGTTGGAGAAAATAAAAGGGAAGTCATTTGTTTGATGGCGGCCTGATTTAGAATATCGACGCGTTCCTCCTGGCTGAGTTTCATACGGATGAGTTCGGCATTGACCGCTTCGAGGTTGGAGAGGACGAGCAATTGCTCCGGTGTGGCGTGATCCCGAATATTACCTTTTAGTTTAGGATGTTTACTGCGCCACATTTTAGAGGTTTCACCAAAAACGGCAACATTGAGAAGATCCGCTTCCCCGGCATAAATAAATCCCTGTCCTTTGGTCATTCTTGGGGGGATGAGTTCTTCGCGAATGGCATCTGTATGGACAGCATAGTTGATTTTGGAAAGCGTGCGCTTGAGATCCCAATTGGATTCGATGCGACTGGCTTCTTCCTCCTTTAGTCTTTGAAATTCTTTGATCAGGTAAATTTGAAAAGTCGGGCTAAGCCAGTAACAAAAATTGAGAGCGATGTCCTGATGAGCATAAGTGCCCCCTCCCCTGCCTGCTTTGGTGTACATCCCGGAGGCTTTGACCAGTTCTACCCACTTTTTTGGGGTCATCGTAAACCGGTTGTTGGTGCTTCTTTCCAAAACCGTGTGCAATTGCACACGGTTTACATCCGGGTTGTGCAAATGTTCCCATTCATAGAGGTAGCGGACGGTGTTGGTATTCCTCATCCAGTTCTGTATGATGAACCGGGGTTCGTCCCCTCCTTGCTTGGCAATATCAGTCAGAGAAATGAAGTTCTCTGCCTTTTCCTGAAATAACCGAATTTCAATACCCTTTACAACGAGTGTGGAAGGCTTCATAAACTACCTCGCTTTTTTAGTTCTGCTTTTATTAAGGTCAAAATAAATTCCCGAAGACTGATCCCTTCCTGCATGGCTTCCACTTTGGCTTTTATGTGGAGAGACTTTGGAATATCCAAAGTGGTGCGCTGAACGGGTTCTTTTGCTGCCTCTTTCTTTTTAAGTGTTGGGGCAGGTTTGTTATACACTTTTTCAGTAATTTCTTCAATTTGCTGAGTATCGGGCAATTCTTTTTTGACGCTTTTTTTTAGCAACTGATTTTTTAGCATATCCTTTTTTGACATAGCAGCAATTATTTATTTAAATAAATATAGCAATATATAAATGCATAAACAATTATTTATGGAAATATTTATTTCCATAAAGAAGGGGTTAAATCAGATCCATTACCTCTTTTCCAAGGTTTTCTATTTCTGTTTTTGCTTTGACATTGCTCTCTTCCACTACTCCGGTACCTTTACTATTGGCCTCCCCAAATACCGTTCGGTGGTGAATCAGGGTTTTCAATGTAGGCACTTTGTATTCCTCTCCTACTTCTTTTAGTACTTCAATAAAGGACTTATGAAAACTGGGTCGTGGATCGTAGTCATTTATAACAAAAAAGGCAGGTGTTTTTGCTTCTTTCATCTGTTGAGTTTCCTGATAGCGTTCCAAAATGTCGGAGGCAGTCCACAGTTCAGATCTGCCGGTTGGTTTTATGGGAAACAGTATAAGGTGGCTTATCAGCATAATTTTGGCACTAATGGGCTGATAACTAGGCGGACTGTCGATCAGGATGATGTCATAATCTGCATACAATTGTTTGATAGTGCCAATAATAGCTTTCGGATCGGTCATGCTGACGACGGGAACAACAGGTTTTCGCTCTTCCTCCATCCGTATCCCGGACCATTTTACAGTAACATTCGATTCATCTGCATCCACAATACAAACTTTGTGTCCCTGCTTGGCAAACAAAACGGCCAGATTTTGAGAAAGGGTAGATTTTCCAACGCCGCCTTTATAACTTATAGAAGAAAGTATCATAAATAGGTACGATTTTGCACCAAAGGTAATCCATTTTTTTATGTTTTTAAATAAATCCATAAATAATTATTTATGGATTTAGCTATTTATAGCTATAAATATTTATGGAAATCCATATTTATGGATAAAACAAGTGAAAAATAAAATATGTTGAATTTTAGTTCTAAGCGATTATTTTTTTAATCAAAACTACCTGTGCCCTTTTTTGTAGAACTTTCGTTAGAAAGCAATTTTTTGGTGTAGAAATAGGAGAGAGAAGTTTATAAATAAAATGTTTCGTTGAGAAAAGGTTCATTTAGAATTAGGAGGAGAAAATAATCAGGGTAAAATTAAAATTAAAACTAATATATA
>JAHDCK010000193.1:3410-8958 GCA_020629915.1 Saprospiraceae bacterium | reverse complement strand
CCATTGCACCATTGCACCATTGCACCATTGCACCATTGCACCATTGCACCATTGACTTAATAGCTATTCCATCGGGCACGATGGCCGCGCACATCATAGTGGACAGACTGAGTGCCGGGATAGAGGCCCAGTCCTCCTTCGTTTTTTATTATTTTATTTTCCAAAATATCTAGGACAATATCTTTATCTGTTTTGTTGGAATACCCATCGTTATTAATATCATAAATGCTCAGGTCAACGGCTTCCCCTTTGATATGTCGGCTTTGGCTGGCTCCTTTGACTTGTTCGTTGTAGGTCGGATGGCGATGACCGTTGACTACTTCAAATCCATTTTTGTTATATCCTTGTTTTTCCAGTTCTTCTTGTAGTTCGAGGAGTTTATAAAATATTTTTTTATTAAAAATACAAATGATATGATCGCGTTTGTTGAGAACACAGGATTTGTAATAGCTGTCCCGGCAGATAAAATGTTTTAAGCGATAGTCGCCAACGATAAAACGATTGAATGCCGTTCTTGGAATTTTATAATAGGTCAAATCCTGTACGAGGGATTTATATTTAGCGGTATTGGATTGGGTATAATCCAGCCACTCCTTCGGGCAGTCCTGGTAAGTATGTGTTTCTAATGTATTTAAAAAATTATCTATTTGTTTTTTGGAAGTTACAATTTTGTTGTTGGTTGTCCAATCGTAATAAATTTCATATAAATTATCTCTCGTTCTCCAATAGAAAAAGAAAAGGAGAATAATACAAATTGTAAAAAATATCGTATAAATAAAAAATCGCTTCAAAACTATTTGCTCTGATGTACTTTAATTTCCTTTTCAAATTTACCACATTTAAATTGAACATAACAAGATCCCCAATGATAGGAAGGTAATATATATTCATTCGCAATGTCAAAAGTCCTCACTTCGCCTTTGTAAGATTTATCATCTTTGACGATGACAACAGGAGTCAATTCAATAATCGCTTCCGGGCTGGTCTCCTTACTGCTCTCCATCATACCCTCTTTAATTTCCATCCCTCTACGCACAAACCTTTCTGAAATATGTATTTCCCCAATTTCCGGTCGCCAGGAATTTTGAGTTTTTACTTTTCCGACGATGCGATATTTCAGCATGGATTTATTATTGAATAAATTCAATTGGCTTTTTACAATTTTCACCTCAAAAGTATCAATCTCCATTCCATCCTGATACGCCCACCAACCGAGTTGATGCGTGACGGGAACCTCCAATTTTGGTTTCCCGGGGCGATTTTTTCCACCCAATGCCTTGGATAAAAATATGGGAGTTATAATAAAATATATGATCAATCCTAGTGCAATTAAGGCGATGCTCCCAATGATAATGGTTTTGGTCATTGTTTTTTGTTTTATATAAAAAAACCTCTGCACCTGGAAGTTGTTGCAGAGGTTTTTTAGAATAAAAATAGGGATTAATACACTTTAATTCCCCTTAAAAGAGTCATATTCGTTTTTAATATATTGTTGTAGTTCTTCTACCTTGTCAAATTTACTAAACAATGAGGCCAGACTATCGCCCTGATTTTCCTTGCGACTGACGTGCGTTTGTACATCCTGCAAAGTAATTTCATCGCCACCAAGAATAATCAGACGCTCCACCACATTGCGCAACTCCCGGATATTTCCGCCCCAGTTTAATGCCTTTAGAGCATCCAGAGCATCAGGGTGAACCTGCTTAGGTGTTACGCCATATTCCGTACAGATAGAATTGACAAAGTGATTTACCAGAAGCGGAATATCATCTTTCCGATCATTCAGCGCCGGCACTTCTATTTTAAAAACACTTAATCGGTGATACAAATCCTCTCGGAAACCACCTTGTAAAATTTCTTTTTCCAGGTTTTTATTCGTTGCCGCCACGACCCGAACATCCACCTGAATTTCCTTCTCTCCACCCACGCGGGTGATGCGGTTTTCCTGCAAGGCACGCAGTACTTTAGACTGAGCTGATAAACTCATATCTCCGATTTCATCCAGGAAAAGTGTCCCGCCATTGGCTTGCTCAAACTTCCCGATGCGCTGCTTATGCGCGGAGGTAAACGACCCTTTTTCGTGACCAAACAATTCGCTTTCGATCAGCTCCGAAGGAATGGCCGCACAGTTGACCTCAACCATCGGCCCGGAAGCGCGGTTGCTTTTTTCGTGTATCCATCGCGCCACCAATTCTTTTCCCGAACCATTCGGGCCGGTGACGAGAACGCGCTTGGCCTCCGTCGGCGCAATGCGATCGATCATGTCTTTCACCATAGAAATGGAACTGGACTGACCAATAATTTCCTGACTTTTTTTCTTGGCGACTTTTCTTTTTAGAACTTTCGTCTCGGTGATCAGGCTGGACTTATCCATCGCATTTCGGATGGTGATCAGCAGGCGATTCAGATCCGGTGGCTTGGAAATATAATCAAAGGCCCCCTTCTTCACAGCTTCTACAGCCGTTTCGATATTTCCGTGGCCGGAAATCATCACTACCGGGGTGTCAGGGGCCAACAATTGAACGCGCTCCAGGGCTTCCATGCCATCCATCTTCGGCATTTTAATATCCATGATAAGCACGTCGTATTTATCTTTTTTAATTTTAACGAGGCATTCCATCCCGTCAGACGCTTCTTCTACTTTATATTTTTCAAATTCTAAAATATCCCGTAGGGTACGTCGGATACTTCTTTCATCGTCAACTATGAGGACTTTGGGCATAATTATATTTTTATTTATAAAATATGAGGTTTTATTATTTTTTCTTTAGAGAAGTGTTTATTTCCTGCAAATTTAAAAAAAATCATTTTATAAAATTTGCTTTTAAAATTCTTGTCGGGGTACTCCTAAAAATAAAACAACCATATACTGCGACCGCTCTGCAGTCGTACGACCTTAATTCTACAAAACTAGCTAACCTATTTGTGACCACTCTACGGTCAAGGTAAATGAGATGACCGCAGAGTGGTCACAAATAAGTTAGCTAGATAATGTTCCAGCATAAATTACGATCGCAGAGCGGTCGCAGTATTTGATTTTTAGTCATTTATTGATTTAATAACTACCCATCGAGAGCAGTACCAAAGTACAAGCCGCTTCTGTCTTAATGCCTTTTGTGTGCGCCAATTGGCTGAGTTCGGGATTTTCGGTTCCTGGGTTGAAGATAATCCGCTTGGGATTTAAACTAAATATGTAATCGTAATATTGTATCTGGTTTTTGGGATTGAGATACAAAGTAATGGTATGCACATTATCAATTACAGGTAACTCATTTTCAATTTTGATGCCGCCCACTGCACCTTTTTTGATACCTACGGGGACAACTTCATAATCATTTGCCTGTAATTTTAAAACAGCCGTATGCGAATAGCGGGCAGGATTAGTACTGGCTCCCAGAACGACTGTTTTTTTATCTTTCATAAAAAATATATGTTTTAAAATTTGTATTGCAGGCTCAAGCCCGCGATACAATTGCACAGCGCACAATCGTATAAGTAAAATGTATATTTTAAAATTGAATTCTAATAAAAATTCAAATATAACCTATCAAAAATTACACCAGTAATCGAATGGGCTCTTCCAGAATACCTTTAAAGGTTTGTAGGAATTGCGCGCCGGTTGCTCCGTCCACTACGCGGTGATCACAAGACAAGGTCACTTTCATCATCTTCCCGGCCTTCACTTTTCCATCAATAACTATGGCCTTATCAATGATAGCACCCACAGCCAGGATACAAGCATCCGGCGGATTGATAATTGCTGTAAATTCTTCTATCCCAAACATACCCAGGTTAGAAATGGTAAAGGTGTTGCCGGACATTTCCTCCGGTGATAATTTTTTGTCCTTGGCTTTTCCGGCAAGGTGGCGCACTTCTCCGTTGATTTGGGAGAGCGATTTCATATTTGCATGGCGAATCACCGGCACTAGTAATCCATCAGGAACGGCTACGGCTACACCAATATTAACGTGCTGATTTCTACGAATACTATCGCCCATCCAGGAAGAATTGATCGCCGGATGTTGTTGCAAAGAAGCGGCAGCAGCTTTTAGCACGAGGTCATTAAAGGAAATTTTAGTAGGAGCCAATTCATTGATTTGTTGCCGGGCTTTCACCGCTTTGTCCATATTGATTTCTATGGTCAGGTAAAAATGCGGGGCAGAAAATTTGCTCTCGCCCAATCGTCTGGCGATGGTCTTGCGCATCTGGGTCACGCGCTCCTCAGTAAAGGCTTCACCACCTATAGTCATGGCAGGAAGGGCAGCCGGAGTAGCAGGTTGTGCTGCCGGAGCAGATTTCGCTTGTTCCAGGTAAGACTCGATGTCCCGCTTGACGATGCGGCCATTTTCTCCTGTTCCGCTCAGGGCAGAAAGTTGAATCCCGGCTTCTTTGGCCATTGACTTGGCAAGAGGAGAAGCTTTGATACGCTCATCTGTACTAGCTGTTGCGACGACTTCGGGTTGAGGTGCAGGTGCGGTGACGGATGGTGGCGGAGCAGCAGTTTCCTCTTTTGGTTCTGGTTTTGAGGCAGCACCATTGTTGTTGGAAGTAGCTTCGGCGGCAGTGAGGGCTGTTTGATAATCTTCGCCTTTTTCACCGATGACTGCAATAACGCCATTGATTGGGACGGCTCCTTTTTCTACAGCTATATATAATAAGGTACCTTCTACATAACTGTCCAGTTCCATCGTGGCTTTATCCGTTTCCACTTCGGCGATGGTTTCACCGGCTTCTACTTCGTCGCCTACTTTTTTCATCCATTCTACGATGACCCCTTCTTCCATCGTGTCACTCATGCGGGGCATTCTGATTACTTCTGCCATTTTTTATTATAAAATTTTATATAAATATTAAAATTAATTGGTTTTTTCCTGATTTAAAATAGAACTAAAATCACTTCCTTGTTTACCAATAATTGCAAGGATTTGATTTTCCACAACTTGCGCTCCAGTTTCAGCTGCAATATACAACAAATGTCCGCCCCGATAGCTTTCCAGTTCTACATTTGCTTTGCCGGTTTCTACTTCCACCAAAATATCGGCCGCCTTGATGTAATCGCCGACTTGCTTGTGCCAGCGAAGGATTTTACCTTCCGTCATCGTATCGCCATAACTCGGCATCCGAACCACATCCAGACCTGCTCCCTGACCTCTGGATATTTCTCCAATGGTATGGAGGGCAGCAGAAGCATCATTACGAGCCGTTTCTACATTGGAAGCCTCTAGGAGTAAACTCTGAAAATCTTCTCCTTGTTCACCAATTACGGCAATAACTCCATTGATAGGCACGATGGCTTTTTCTGCAATGGGTAGATGGAGCAAAGTTCCTTCCGTAAAAATTTCCAGTTCGATAACGGCCTTATCCGTTTCAACTTCAGCCAGAACATCTCCGGCTTTTATTGTATCTCCAACTTGTTTTCGCCAGGTGACGATAGTGCCCATTTCCATGGTATCGCTCAGGCGTGGCATTCGGATAATTTCCGCCATTTGTATTTTGTTTGTTTCAGGCAACTAAAGTACGAACTAATTTATAATGATACAATAGTGTG
>JAHDCK010000193.1:0-3310 GCA_020629915.1 Saprospiraceae bacterium | reverse complement strand
ATGCTCATGATAAAAGCCGAATCGAAGATTCGCTAAGATTGAATTATTGGAATATTGTACCATTGTACTATTGTACTATCTTTGCTATATGAATTTTTCATCCAAATTAATAGAAGAGGCGGTTCAGTCCTTTGCCAGTTTGCCGGGTATCGGAAAAAAATCTGCCTTGCGTATTATCCTTCATTTGCTCAATCAAGATACAAACCTGACGGAGCAGTTTTGCGATCCTATTTTGAAGATGCGGAGGCATATAAAAACCTGTAAGGAGTGCCATAATTTATCGGATGCGGAGACTTGTGAAATCTGCATAAATATTCATAGAGATAAATCACTAATATGTGTGGTGGAGAACATTCGCGATTTGATGGCTATTGAAGATACGGGACAATACAGAGGCAGGTACCACGTCCTTGGCGGAGTGATTTCTCCTATAGAAGGCGTAGGGCCGCAGGATTTGAATATCGAAACGCTGGAAGGGCGAATTGCGAAAGGGGATGTCAAGGAAGTCATCATGGCCATCAGCCCGACTATCGAAGGGGAGACGACCATATTTTATATTTCTAAAAAAATAAAAGAAAAAAATATAAGAGTAAGTACAATAGCCAGAGGCGTTTCCTTCGGTGGTGAACTGGAATATGCTGATGAAGTGACGCTAGGTCGATCCATTGTAGCACGGGTTCCTTATAAAACGAATCAATAACGATTAATTTGTCGATTGTCTCTAATAAAATACCTATCCAGCTATCGGTCATCATTGTTAATTACAATGTAAAATACTTCCTCGAACAGGCGTTACATGCTGTTCGGAAGGCGGCTCATCCGTTGAGTGCGGAGGTATTTGTGGTGGATAATAATTCGGCGGATGGCTCGGTGGAAATGGTTCGGGAGAAATTTCCGGAGGTGCAACTCATCGCCAATTCAGACAATCCCGGTTTTTCCATTGCCAATAATCAAGCTATCAAATTAAGCAAAGGTAAATATGTTTTATTGCTGAATCCGGACACTGTAGTAGAAGAAGATACCTTTGAAAAAGTGGTGGCTTTTATGGATGCCCATCCGGATGCCGGAGGGCTGGGCGTAAAAATGATCGATGGGTCCGGGAAATTTTTGCCGGAATCCAAGCGGGGGTTTCCTTCTCCTTTCGTGGCCTTTTGCAAAACCTTCGGACTGTCCAAACTCTTTCCCAAATCCGAAACCTTTAATCGCTACCACCTCGGGTATCTGGATGAAAATGAAAACCACGAAGTGGAAGTGTTGGCCGGGGCATTTATGCTCTTGCGAAAATCCGTACTGGATGAAATCGGATTGCTGGACGAAGCCTTTTTTATGTATGGTGAAGATATTGATTTGTCTTATCGTATTATAAAAGCCGGATATAAGAATTATTACTATTCAGGGACGACGATTTTACATTATAAAGGAGAAAGTACCCGAAAGGGAAGCCTCAATTATGTGAAGACTTTTTATAATGCGATGATCATTTTTGCCAAGAAGCACTTCAAAGGAGAACGCGCCTGGTTGTATATTTTGATGTTGCAAATGGCGATATATTTTCGGGCGGGACTGACATTGGTTTCTAATTTTTTTAAGTGGGCTTACCTGTCCTTGCTGGATGCGACGGCTATTTTTTCCGGGATGTATTTCCTTAAAAATTTTTGGGGTCAGGTTTATTTTAAAAACCCTGATTATTATCAGCCTGAGTTTTTATATATAAATGTTCCATTGTATATTTTTATTTGGCTGATGACGGTTTACCTGAGTGGCGGATATGATCGCCCGGTGCGATTGGGGCGGGTGATTCGGGGTTTGCTTATTGGGACAGTCTTGCTGGCGGCGGTTTATGGTTTTCTAAATGCCGCTTACCGTCCTTCGCGGGCGTTGATCGTTTTGGGGATGGGTTGGGCGATGTTGAGCATGGCGGGGATTCGCTTGTTTTTACATTTTTTAAAATATAAAAATTTTAATATTGGACAGGAATTTACCAATCGTTTGGCGATTGTCGGGCGGCAGGAGGAGAGCAATCGGGTGATGGAGTTGTTGCAAAAAGTTCAGGTGAACAAAAACCTGATTGGCGTAGTCAGTCCTGAAGAAAATTCAGGCGCAGAAAATTATCTGGGGCGGTTGAATCAGCTAAAAGATATAGTTTATATTTATAAAATTAATGAAATTATATTTTGCTCTTCGGATATTTCTTCCCAGGAGATTTTAAAGCAAATGACGGAAATTGGTTCAGAGGTGCAATATAAAATTTTACCGAAAGAAAGTATGAGTATCATCGGTAGCAGTTCAAAGGATGCAGCCGGAGAATTGTACACAGTGGATATTCAATATAAAATTTCAACAACAGAAAACAGACGAAACAAAAGATTATTAGATATATTTTTATCCTTTATGTTTTTGACGTTTTTTATAATTTTAATTTTTATAATAAAAAACCCAGCACAATTTTTTATAAATATCTGGAAGGTGCTGCTGGGTCAAAATTCCTGGGTGGGTTATGCAAAAACTTCGGAGACCTATTCTACCTTACCTAAAATCAAACCCGGTATTTTGAGTCCGGTGCATGGATTAAAATTGCCCTTGAGTGAAGAGCGCACAATCCAGCGTTTGAATTTTTTATATGCGAAAGACTATGCTACAAGTCGGGATTGGGATATTGTTTGGAAGGGGAGGAAATCTTTGGGGGATAAAACATGAAAATTAATATAGAAAAATTGTAGGTAAAAAAGGCAGAAGAAGCCGATCATATTGCCTTATCTCAAATCACCTTTCAGTCCAAAAGTCATTGGGGATATTCCAGGGAGCAAATGGAAATCTGGCGAACGGAACTGACTGTTTCCGAAGCATATATTCAAGATAATTATGTTTTTAAACTAATATCTAAAAGTGAAATTATCGCTTATTACAGCTACCATCACTTACCTGAAAATGGAGCCTGTTTAGAAAACTTATTTGTCTTACCAGAATATATTGGAAAGGGAATCGGGCATTTTCTAATGCAGGATTTTATAAAAAGAATAAAAAAAGAAAATATCTCTTTTATTCAGTTGGATGCTGATCCAAACGCCGAAAAATTTTATTCCAAGCTGGGTTTTAAGGTCATCGATAAAAAAGCAACTTCCATTCCCGGACGGTTTATGCCCGTGATGAAATGGATACTGGAATGACCTTGAAGAAATAATCCCCAAAAAACCATATATTTGGACAGAAAGTAAGTAACTGGACGCAATAATATTATATTTAATTTGAAATGAATTTTTGATTTATTCGAGGCAAAAAACATGAGGGAGTGTGAACTCCCGAACCGCTT